>DASUEW010000343.1:0-2916 GCA_036274875.1 Ilumatobacteraceae bacterium | reverse complement strand
GCGTAGCGAGCGAGCAGGCGCGTCTCGTCGTCGTCGGCCTTGGCGGCCTCACGGACGGCCTCCTCGGCGAGCTCGAGCGTGCGGTCGACCGAGTCCGTCCAGTACCGCTCGGTCGCCAACCGGGCGAGGAGCCGACCGCGCAGGAGCGACTCGCCGGGGTCGAGCCCGGCCAGCGCTTCGTCGAGCAACTCCCGCTGCTGCTTCGGCGGTGTGAACCCGATCCGGTCTCCGCAGTACCCCAGTGCCGCCCACCCGAGCCCAGGGCCGTCGCGCGATCGGCGAGCGATGCGGGCCGCTTCGACGAACACCTCGCAGGCCTCGGCGTCGAGGCTGGCGGTGTTGTGCGCATCTCCGAGCCCGAGCAGGATCCGCAGCCGGTGCGCATCGTCACCGGGATCGACGGTGTCGAGCAGCTCGAGAGCGCGCTGCCACTGGCGAACGGCTTCGCCGTGGGCAAAGCGTGCCGTTGCCGCGGCGGCGGCTTGTTCGGCGTTGGCCATCGCTCGCTGGAGCGCAGCCTCGAGCAGCTCGTTGCGGGGGACGATCGGCGGGACGACGCGCAGCACGGCCTCGGCTGACGCGGGGAGCGCCCGCAGATCGTCCTCGAGCGACGCCAGCTCGGGTCCCGGCGGAACACCGAGCTCGGCGGTGATGACGGCGATGCCGGTTCGCGCGCAGCGCACGGCGTCGGAGCGTCGTCCAGCGGCCGCCAGCGCTCTCGCTTGGAGCACCCAAAGGCGTTCCCGCAGCGGTGCTTCGGCGGTGGCGGCGGCGACGAGGTCGGCGCACTCGCCGGGTCGCCCAGCGGCGAGCAAGGCCTCGGCCCTCAGCTCTTCGGCCCGCCACCGTTCGTCGTCGAGACTCGGCGCGAGCAGCCCGGCGAGCGGTAGATCGACGAGATCGACGAGTGCGCCTCCAGTCCACAGCGCGAGGGCATTCGACAGTTCGACCGCCGCCGTGTCGTGGTCGCCACGGCGTTGCGCTTCGATGCCCGCGCGGGCCCGAGCACGGAACACCCGCACATCGATCTCGCCGGGCGCCACGTCGAGCGCGTAACCCGGCGGCACCGCGCGCAGGCCCTCGGCAAGCCCGGCGACGGCCAACGCACGACGGACACGGCTGGCGATCTGCTGGACGGCGCCCTTCACCCCGGCCGGTGCGAAGTCTCCCCAGAGCAACGCGGTCAGCCGATCGAGCGAGACCGGGCGCGGTGACTCGAGGGCGAGCACGGCGAGAAACGCTCGGGGCAGCGCACCGCCGAGCGGCACGGGTCCATCCTCGGAGATCAGCGACACGGGCCCGAGCACGCGCACGCACATCCGAGAACCGCTCACCACTGGGCAGCGTACTGCGCCCGATGAAAACGCAGAGTGGTCCTGACTGTCAGCGGTTTGTCAGCGGTGTCGTCGACGATTCGACCGTGCGCGGACGGGGACGGCGGTGGATCGCGATGATCGTCGTCGTCGCGTGCCTCGTCACCGGCCTCCCGATCCCGCCCTTCGCGTCCGGTGGCCACGTCGTGGCGGCGGACTGCTCGCACACGTGGGCGCCCGCCGGCGGATCGTTCGCCGACAGCGCGTTCGGCAACCCGGCGAACTGGATCGAGAACGTCGCGCCCACATCGGGGTCGAACGTGTGCTTCTCGACGGGCGACACGACGTTCTTCGGTCTCGAGCGAGTCATCGAGACAATCGACGTCGCCGACGGCGCAACCGTGGTGCTCAACGCCGGAACCCTCGACCTCAACTCGAACTCGAGTCTCGGCGGGGTCTTCGTTGCCAACGGTGGTCGCATCCGTGTCGGCAAGGACGTCACCGTGCCGGCCGGGCGGCGCGCCGGCGCGATCGCCGGCCAGGCCGGCACGATCGCGTCGAGCACCGGAGCCGTGCTGACCATCGACGGAGCGTTAGCGCGCGACGGCGGGAACCAACTGAACCTCGATCTCGATGTCGTGAACAACGGCGACGTCTCGGTCGACGGCGCGCTCGCGCTGGGTCCGGGCCGTACGTTCGCGAACACTGGAACGGTCACCGTCGCGCCGGGTGCGAACCTGACGACCACGACGATCACCGCCGCCCGCTTCCACAACACCGGGGTGGTCGAGTTCAGCGGCGATACACGAGGACCTGACGCCGGAGGAGTTCGCGGCTTGCAGTTCGACAACGACGGCACCGTCCGTGTGCTCGGCGGCGACGTCGCCCTTGTGACGACCGGCACCGGCAGGGGCACGTGGGAGATCGGCACCGTTGGGAGCGACAGTTGCGCCGCGGACATCGGCAAGACGCCGACCCCGGGCGCGCGACTGTTCCTCCGACCGAGCCCCACCGTGACGATGACTGGTGGTTCGGTGACCGGACCCGGTTGCCTCAACGTCTGGAACGGCACGGCCGACGTTGGCAGCGATGTCGTCTGGGCACCCGGCGCGACCGAGATCTTCAGCGCCACACTGCGCGTCGCTGGTGACCGCACGTTGCCACAACTGCGCCTCGGCAACGGCGGCAAGCTCGAGGTCGTCGCCGGTACGGCCACGATGCGCGGCCACATCTCCCAGACCACGCCGGGTCAGTCCGTACGGTTCGGCGGTGACGGCAGGCTCGTCGTGCCACCAGCGTTCTCGGTGGTGCACGAACTGAACAACGGCTTCGACATCGCGGAGAGCCTCGACGTCGTCGTGGAGGGGTCGATGGCGCTCACCGGCGCGGTCACGCTGCGGGATTCATCCAGCCTCGTGAGCAAAGGGGCGTGGTCGGTGGGGCCCGGGTCGACGATCGCACCGGCGCCCGGGACATTGCTGCGCAACGAGGGCACGCTGACCGTCGATGCGGGCACGGGCAGCATCATGTTCGGGGGCGGCGCCAACTTCGACAACGCCGGCACTGTTCGCCTGGTGCGCGGCACGCTCGACATGCGCGTGCC
>DASUEW010000342.1:0-3654 GCA_036274875.1 Ilumatobacteraceae bacterium | reverse complement strand
ACCCGGGAGAAGACGGGCGGCAGGCGCGACGGATCATCGCCGTGCCCGTGGTCAAGCCAGCTCTCGCTCACGAATCCCACTGTGACGCCTCGGCTGCGCCGGGACCATTGGACGATGGTCGTAGTACCTCGTTCGTGCGGCCGCAATCGGAGCGTCGCGGCGTCGATGCCTCTATGTTCGGTTCCCATGGCGACGCCAGAGCTCGGCCGATGGGAGCCGCTGACCCTGGCGGACGCGATCGAGACCTTCTCGGCGGCGGGATTCCGATGGTGGATCGGTGGTGGCCTCGCACTCGAGCTGCATCTCGGCCGTTCCTGGCGAGATCACGACGACACCGATGTCGGCGTCACACGGCGTGACATCGCGGACCTGCGGACGTTGCTGGCCGGATGGGACATCCACATCGCATCAGTCGGTCGCCTCGAGGTATGGAACGGCGCCGACCTGAGCAGTGAGCAGCATCAGAACAACCTCTGGTGCCGGCGTCATGCCGGCGGCCCATGGGTCCTCGACGTGACGATCGGCGACGGCGACAGCGTCGCGTGGGCATACCGGCGAGATCCTCGGGTCCGCATCCCGTGGGGAGATGCGGTACTGACAACCGGCGACGGCGTCCCGTACCTCGCCCCGGAGTTGCAGCTGCTGTTCAAGAGCCAGGTTCCTCGCCCCAAGGACGAGCTCGACGCCGAACAGGTGATTCCCGAGCTCGGACACGAGCGACGCGATCGGCTGGCGCGCCTGCTGCCCCTTGACCACCCGTGGCAGGTGCACCTGGCTCCGGACTGAAGTGGACGAAGGGACTGCATCAGGTCGATGCAGTCCCTTCGCGTTCGGCACGTCGCCGAGGATCGTGATCGCGCGTCAGGAAACGCTGAACTCGTAGACCATTCCCCGCATGAAATGCGGCTCGCCGGTGCCTGCCATCTCCTCGCTGTGCGTTCCCTCGGGGACGAAGCACAGCATCGCGTACCTGCCGGAGGTCAGGTCGGCGACCGAGTACTCGTTCTCGCCAGGTACGGCACCGGTCTGGGCCACCATCGTCGTCTTCGTGACGACCTCCTCCTCGGGCATCGCGAGCAGTTCCTCCAGCGTTTCGGTCACGCCGTCGTTGACGCGGAAGAGGATCCCCGAACGCAGTTTCGAAGTCACCGGTCTCGGCCAACCGGTTCACCGCCGCCATGCCGATCTCGACGTCGGCGCTGATCTCGTCGGGAGCGAGCTCCCGCAGCCGCTGCGCGAGCGGCAGGAACGTCTCGGCGGCATACGCCTTCGTCGCGGCGGTCAGTTCCTCCGGCGTCGCCGTCTCGAAATCGATGTCGGGTTCCGGTGCTGTTTCGAGCGCCAGGCTGGCCTGGCAGTACTGGCTGGCCCCCGTCGAGCCGGCTGCCGAGCCGAGCGAGCAACTCGGCGGGTGAGAGCACCTTGCTGCGGGCTGCCGCCAGCTCGATGGCGAGGGGCAGCCGGTCGAGCTCGGTGCAGATCGACTCGACGATCGGCTTCGTCGTCTCGGTCAGCTCGAATCCCGGCTTCACCGCGCGCGCCCGGGCGCGGAACAGCTCTACCGCTTCTTCGGAGCCGAGCGCCGGAACGACGATCTCGTGCTCGCCACGGATGTGCAGCGACGTGCGGCTGGTCACGAGAATCGAGAGCCGCGGCGCGGCGGCGAGCAGCTGGGCGACGAATCCGGCGGCGGGCGTCACGTGCTCGAAGTTGTCGAGCACCAACAGCATGTCGCGATCCCGGATCGCCTCGCACAGCCGCTCGACGTCGTGCCCGGTGCCCATGTCGACGACACCAATCGATCGCGCGACCGTGTCAGGGACGAGCTCGGGATCGTCGACCGTCGCCAGGTCCACGAGATGGACTCCATCGGCGAAACCCGTGCCGTTGTGCAGCTCCCATGCGACCTCGATGGCCAGCCGGGTCTTGCCGATCCCGCCGGGACCGAGCAGCGACACCAGCCGGACATCGGGGTTCCACAGCAGATCGGTCACCTGGGCGACCTCGTCGTCCCGGCCGAGGAGTGGCGTCGTCGGAGCCGGGATGACGGCCACGTTCCGCTCTGTCACGACGTCGAATCCTCTCCAGACCGCCGGATCAGCAGACCGGTCCGCCCACCAACTCATGTTGGTCGATCAGCGGAGCACTCACGCGACGACAGTACCCAACGGCCTCGAATCGCCAACCGAGGGTCGCGGGCGCGGCCACGGGCGAGGTAGTACGTTTCGCCCGCGTGACGCCAACCGTGATCCTGCGAATCATCGGTGCTGCCGCCGCCCTCGTCGGTGGCTACGCACATCTCGCGCTCTACAACGACGGCTACAAGGACATCCCCGTCGGCAACATCGGCGAGCAGTTCCTGGCGAACGCGCTGGGCGCGCTCGCCATCGCCCTCGGGCTCATCCTGCCGCTGTTCGTCAAGCAGCTGCCCGACCTCGTCTGGAAGCTGGCGGCGCTCGGCGGGGTGGCGTGGGCGGCGATCTCGCTCGTGGCCTCGTACTTCGCCAAGCGGACCGACGACGGTTGGTTCAACTTCGTCGACGAGCCCGGCCTGAAGCCATCGCCCGAGGCGGCGATGTCGCTGTTCTCCGAGCTCATCGTTCTGGTCGCGATGATCGGCCTGCTCGCGCTCACGTTCCGTCGCCGCGTAGCGCACCCGATCACCGATAGTTGACCAGACTTGTCGGGAATGCGATCGGGGGGGCTACCGTTGATGACATGGCGACGGTTCCGGAGGTGTTCAGCTTCCCCAATCCGGTGAACGAGAAGGCGGCCCGGGTGGTCGCCGGTGGGGTCGCGGTGCTCGCCGCCACGACGTTGCTGACCGGCTGGCACTGGCTCATCGTCGTGCTCGCGCTCGGTTTCTTGGCACGCGTGGTGTCGGGACCGACCTTGAGTGTGCTCGGCCAGGTTGCGACACGCGTGATCGCGCCGCGCCTCGGGCCGCCGACGCTCGTACCCGGACCTCCCAAGCGGTTCGCGCAGGCGATCGGGCTCACGTTCACCGCGGTCGCGGCCGTTGCGAGCATCGGCTTCGGGCTCACCACGCTGGCTGGCGCCCTCGTCGCGATCCTGCTGCTGTTTGCGATGCTCGAGTCCGTCGTCGGCTTCTGTGCCGGCTGTCGGCTGTTCGGCCTCCTGATGAAGGCCGGGCTCATCCCCGAGGAGACGTGCGAGGCCTGCAACAACATCTGGGCTCGCCCCGTCGACGGTGGGCAACGCGCCGAGGCATTCCCACCGGCCTGACCGGCGATCACGGGTGGGCGTCGTCCTCGGTGCCGTGGTCGTGTCGATGATGCAGATCAGGCACGTGTCCGTGGCGATGCAGCAATGACGCATGGACGTGGGGGTGGCTGTGGCGCACCCCGCCCTGGCGCGGCTCACGCCGCACCCCGCCCTGGCGCGGCTCACGCCGCACCCCGAGCTCACCGCCGTGCGTGTGCGCATGGTGCCCGTCATCGTGGAGATGTTCGTGGGCGTGTTCGATCGCCTCGTGGGCGTGGTCGTGCTCGTGGTCGCTTCCGAGCACGAACGTGACGCCGACAAGGGCGATCACGAGCGAGCCGACCTGCCAACCGGTCGCCGCGTCGCCGAGCACCGTCCACGCCACGGCGGCGCCGATGAACGGAGCGGTCGCGAAGACCAGTTGCGCGC
>DASUEW010000341.1:0-11114 GCA_036274875.1 Ilumatobacteraceae bacterium | reverse complement strand
ACCGACGCCAACCAGATTTACAGCGCCGCGGCGGGCTCGGCGATCACGCCTGACGACGCCGGCCGCGAGAAGGTCGCCAAGGCAGTCGCCGCCCACGGTGTCACGATCGTCGAGGTCGAACGTGGCCACCACGGTCAATGGCACCACGTCGTCGACTCCCCCTACAACCGTCGCGTCACCGGCGCGACACCGGTGGCGTTCTCGGGCCCGGTCGGTGCCGACCACCCGCTCCTCGCGTCCGCCATCACGCCGACGCCCCTGGGCACGATCAACAACTGCGCCCACGGGTTCACGCCGTGGGGCACCTACCTGGCCTGCGAGGAGAACTGGAACGGCTACTTCGGCACCAACGACCCGGCGTGGGCACCCACCGCGCTCGAGGCTCGCTACGGGGTGACGGCCGCGGGGTTCGGGTACACATGGCACAACGCCGCTGCGCGATTCGATCTCGCCGTCAACCGCAACGAGCTCAACCGGTTCGGCTGGGTCGTCGAGATCGATCCGTTCCATCCCGACTCGGTTCCCGTGAAGCGCACCGCACTCGGCCGCATCAAGCACGAAGGCGCGGCGATCACCGAATCCAAAGGGCGGATCGTGGCCATCATGGGCGACGACGAGAACGGCGACTACGTCTACAAGTTCGTCGGCAACAACGGGTGGCGCAAGCAGATCGCGCGTGGCACGAGTCCACTCGACGATGGCGTGCTCCACGTCGCCGTGTTCGCCGCCGACGGCACCGGCACGTGGGTTCCGCTCGCACACGGCACGGGCGTGTTCACGGTCGCCAACGGTTGGGTCGATCAGGCCGACGTCCTGATCCGCACCCGGCAGGCCGCCGACGCGGTCGGCGCCACGCGCTGCCACCGCCCGGAGTGGACCACCGTGCACCCGCACACCGGCGACGCGTACGTGTCGTTCTCGAACGGCTCCGGCAACCCGGCGCCGGTCAACAGCAACCGCGATCCCAACCCGTACGGGCACGTCGTCCGCATCCATCCATCCCGGGGCGACCACACCAGGACGGCGTTCAGCTGGGACGTGTTCGTCGTTGCCGGGGATCCGGCCTACGACGCAACCGTGCCCTCGGACCAGCCCCTGTTCGGCTCGCCTGATGGGCTCTGGGTCGATCCCGACGGCAGGTTGTGGATCCAGACCGACATCTCGAACTCGTCGCAGAACCTGGCGAGTCGCGGCTACGACAACATCAAGAACAACGCGATGCTCGCCGCCGACCCGAAGACCGGCGAGCTACGGCGGTTCCTCACCGGGCCGCGCGGCTGCGAGATCACTGGCGTCATCACGACGCCCGATCAACGCACGATGTTCGTGAACGTGCAGCACCCGGGCGAGTCGACGACGTTCTGGAACCAGCAGTTCGGCGCACCGACGGTTGCCAACCCGACGACCGTGAGCACATGGCCGTTCGGCGGACGTCCCCGTCCGGCGACGGTTGTGATCCGCAAACACGACGGCGGCAAGATCGGCACCTGACCTGCCACGTCGGCGCGCGCGTCACCCAGCCGTGAAGCATCGCGGCACGGCTGGGCACGCGCTCTCAGCTCGGCCAGCGCCGTCCCCGTGCCGGACGCCTCGGGCGGTGCGATGCGAACGAGCGTTGCAGCACGGTGTTGTACGACCGCGTGGGATGGTGGCCGCCGGGCTGTGTGGCATCCGCCGTCGAGCGGAACGCGTGCTGACGGTCGGCGACGAGACGATTGACGATGGACAGGTCGTAGCCCATGGCGGCCTCCTCGATGATGGTTGGACGATGACGGGCGATGGAGTGGTGCAACGGGGGTCGAAGCAGGTCGGTGTTGCGGGTCCGGCTCCGGGCACGGACGCGGATCAGGCGCCGACCAGCGCGGCTTCGGCGGCGGCGATGGCCGCGACGGCGTACAGGTCGGCGCGGAACTCATCCGCCTCGACGGCGCGGAGGTGACGGATGTCGTCGAGCCGCTCGCCGATCAGCGCCTGGATCGACGGTTCGGTGGTGACGTTGAACAGGTCGAGCAGGACGTTGACGCAGCGACCCTGCGAGAGCAGCAGCTGACCGTCGAGATCGTCGAGCGCGGCGTCGACGATGTCGGCGATGCCGTCGGAGTTGATGGAGGCGACGCTGGGCGCGGCCGGTGCGGCGGGATCGTCAAAGCCGGGAAGTGTCTGGACGGTGAACATTGGGGTTCCTCCTCTCGAGTGATCGACGAGATCGACCATCTGCCCCCAGGATGAACCCACCCGCTGATATCCCGCTGAGCCGCCGCTGACTCCGCCGTGAAAGGTGGATGCAAGCGCGAATGGGCTGCACAAGGGCCGGATCGCGATCCCGGGACCGGTCTCCGGGAGCGCTGCTCGACGGCGAGCTGACGGGTGGAGCTGAGGGGAATCGAACCCCTGGCCTCAACAGTGCGATTGTTGCGCTCTACCAACTGAGCTACAGCCCCGTCGCGAGCCGCCAGTGTAGTCGGGCGGCAGTGGGGTTCGCCCGGCCCGGATCGCTACCATGGCCACCGATGGCGATCCCGCGTGTGCCGGGCTTCCGGCGGGGCGCCGCCACATCGTCCAAGGAACTGCTGTTCGCCACCACCGCGGCCGCGTGCCACCCGGAGCCCGGCACGCGTGTCTCGCAACTCGTCGAGAGGGCCGCCGACAGCGTGATCCGCGACCTTCCGGCGCTGGCGGCCGCGCACCGCGTCGACGGCTGTGTGCATGCGGTGCTCGAACAGACCGGCGGGGCCGCGGCCGAGGTGCTCCAGCGCCTCGCTGCCGCGCGTCGACAGGCCGCTACTCACCACCTCCTCGTGCGCGATGTGCTCGCGCGTGTCGCACCGGTGCTCGACGGTGCTGGCATACCGTGGCTGGTGTTCAAGGGTCCGGTGCTGAGCTCGTCGGTGTACTGCGACCCCGGCATGCGTCGCTACTCCGACCTCGACGTCTTGGTGCCGCCTGAACGATTCGCCGACGCCGTGGCCGCGATGGAACGCGCCGGCTTCGAGAACCCGATCACGTCCTGGGCGCCGCAGGCGTACTTCCGTGCCGGCGCGATCGCGTTCGACGTGGGCGGGATCAGCGTCGACCTGCACTGGCACGTGGTGTACAAGTACCAGGACCGGCGCTGGCACCACATCGACCCCGAGCAGTTGTTCGCCAGGCGCCGAACGATCGAGGTCGGCGGCCGGGTCTGCTCGACGTTCGACGACGTCGACACGGTGTTCCACCTCGCGCTCCACGCCGCCCGCGAGGGCTGCGAGCACCTCGTGTGGCTGAAAGACATCGAGCTCGCGATCGCAACCGGTCAGCCGGATCTCGACGAGCTGGTCCGGCGGTCGCGTGAGGCGAGGTGCGCTCCTGCCATCGGAATCGCCCTGGCCCGGTCGAAATGGGCGCTCGGTACCGACGTGCCCGACGACATCGTTGCCGCGCTCGTCGGTCGCGTCTGGCCGCGGATCGTGCGGGCGGTCGCGTCGTTCGACGACGTCGGCTCGACGCGCCGGCGGTCGTCGCCGGGGGCGTGGATCACGAGGCAAACCAGGATGTCGCTCCCTCGCACGGCGATCTGGGCCGCCCGGCGGGTCTCGGACCATCACGCCGAGCGACGGGTCGATCGAGTGCTCCGCCACGGCTTCGATCCGCACACCTGCACGCCGGCCGAGCTGGCACGGAACGAGGCCGACCGCGTGACGTTCTTCGCGTTCGTTCGCGACTGGCGGTCAGAGCTCACAACCAACTCGGGTTGATCGCCAAGGCGCTGTCTGCGAGGTCGTCTGGTTCGGTCAGACCCGCGGCCACGCGTCGGGCCACTGGTACTGCGCGCGTTGGCGCAGCTGAGCCAGCAGGTAGATGTAGCCGGCGAGCGCGAGGAAGGACAGCGCGAACAGGTACAGCATCGCCGGCTCCTCGGTGGTGGCGGCGAGGAACAGCGTGCTCGCGGCGGCCAGCACGAGCATGAACAACACGTTCGACCGGCGACGCCGGACCGCGTCGGGCGCGCCGACCTGCGAGACGTACGCCGGACGGTGTGCCCGCGGCTGGACCTCGGCATGGGTACGCGGCCGCATGGAGCCCTCGTGCAGCCCCGCCGGACCCAGGGAGCGGCCCCGCGAAGCGGGCACATGTCGTTGGGCGGCCGCGTTGCGGCGGGCATGAGCCGTGCCCGGTCGGCCGCCGGCTGCCGGACGTTGGAGGGGCGATGGAGCCAGTGGCCGAGCCATCGAGTAGCGCATCGAACCACCCGCGCGCTGCGGCACGCTGCTCTGCAGGCGGCTGAGCTGACGCCGGAAGTCGGTGACCGAGGAGTTGGGTCGATTCTCAAGCCGGGAGCGGAGGAGCGGGGGGAGCAGGACTGCGGCCCACGCTGCGGCCACTACCAGTAGGACGAGTTGGCCCATATGTGTTTATCGATCTCGGTTCGGGTTCGGGGTCATCGGGTGCAGAGGATTCGAGGTGACCGGCGTTTCATTACGATTCTACGACATTCGCGGCGGAACTGGCAACGACCGTTGTGTCCTCGGACACATCGGAGGACTCGTCAGCCGGGGGATGAGCCGGGGGATGAGAGGGCGCGCCGACGCCATCGACGCCATCTGACGTCGCTTCGGGCGTCGCTGCGCTCGCGGTGTCAGACGCCCCGTCCGGCACCGGCGCGGACGTCGGACGACGGTACGTGCCGGTTCGCCCGCCGGTCTTCTCCCACAACGTCAACTCGCCGATCACCATGCCACGGTCGGCCGACTTGCACATGTCGTAGATCGTCAGCGCCGCCATCGCGCAGGCGTGCAGGGCCTCCATCTCGACCCCGGTCCGGTCGACCGTGTCGACCTGGGCCTCGACCGCCACGTAGTCGTCGCCGATGTCGAAGTTCACCGACACGCTGCCGACGAGCAACGGGTGGCACAGCGGGATCATGTCGGACGTGCGCTTGGCGGCCTGGATGCCGGCGACTCTGGCCACCGAGAGCACGTCACCCTTCTTGACCTCACGGTTGGCGATCGCCAGCGTCGTCTCGGGCTTCATGACGACCTTGCAGCGGGCGACCGCCCGGCGATGGGTCGCCTCCTTGGGGGTCACGTCCACCATCCGAGCGCGTCCGAGCGGGTCGAGATGGGTGAAAGACAGATCGCTCATGCCAGCTCTCTCATGTGTGCGACCAGCGTAGTCGTCAGGACTGGATTACTCCGGTGTCGACCACTTCGAACGCCGAGCCGGCAATCTCCTTCAGCTGGTTCAGGTCGTCGTCGTCCCAGTTCGGGCTGGGGGCGCCCTGGAAGAACCAGTTCGACCCGTTGTCGGCGACGATCAGCCCGTACTGCTGCATCGCCACCGCGATCATCCGCGCCTGACCGGTGAGCTGGGACACGTCGTACGAGGCACCGAGCCGCAGCCGCAGGCCCATCGGCGGCCGGTCCGGATCGGTCGAGTCGGACGCGAAGTGCGTGGCCGGCAGGATGTAGCCCCGTTGGGTCTCGCTGAACGTGACACGGATGGCGTGGCGGATGACGCCGGCGGCCACCTCGTCGTAACGCACCAGACCGGGCAGGATGGGCAGCCCGGCCGCGTCGGCGCTGGTCCAACCGAGCGGGCGCAGGTCGTTCGACTCGAGGTCGAACCGGGCTCCCGAATCGGCCGCCCAGCCGGGCCCGCTGCGGCGTCCGACGTACAGTTCGAACAGCTCGCACGTGCCCTGGCGGAGCACGAGCACGTGGCTGTCGCCGGCCCCATCGCCCTCGATCGGTGCGTCGAGGGGGATCGGGAACGGCCCCGGATCGCTCTCGTCGCCGTACCGGGTGTACGTGATCGGCACTTCCGGTTGCGTGGCGGGAACGACGACGTACGGGATGCCGTACTCGGGGTTCTCACCGAAGTCGGGATGCAGGTAGTCGCCGCCGTCGGCCTGGATCTTGGCGATGATGGCGCCGCTGCGCGGATGGAGCGGGAGCCTGCTGATGTCGCTGTTCCATGCGTTGTCAGCGGGGAACATCGGGCATCCGCCGAGCGACGGACCGGGCGGGGTCACCCGCACGGCCTGACGGCCCACCGTCACCGGGCCGTCGATGATCGACAACGCCGCCGCCACGGCGCCGGCCCCGACGACGATCGCGACGGCCGCCACGGCAGCCGACGACGACCGACGCATCAGCCGCCGATCTGGCTCATCGAGCGCCCGGGCCGGATGAAGTTCACCTGGCCAATGCGATGACCTGCCCACTTGGTGCCGACCGCTCGCTCGATGCGCGCCGCCACCTGGTCGTCGGTCTCGCCAGAGCGCATCGCGGCGCGCAGGTCGAACTCGTCGTTGGCGAACAGGCACGTGCGGAACTGGCCCTCGGCGGTGAGACGCACTCGGTCGCAGTCGCCACAGAACGGCTTGGTGACCGTCGGGATGACACCCACCGTGCCCCGACCGTCGAGGTAGCGCCAGCGGTCGGCGGGCGCCGCACCGCGGGCCGGCATCTGCTCGAGCGGGTAGACGGCGTCGATCGCCGCCACGATCTCGTCCTGGCCGACAACCTGGTCGTTCATCCAGTGTGCACTGGCGTCGAGCGGCATGAACTCGATGAAGCGCATCTCCACGTCACGGTCGCGTCCGAACCTCGCCAGGTCGACGATCTCGTCGTCGTTGACCCCGCGTTCGACGACCGCGTTGATCTTCACGGGGTGGAACCCGGCCTCTTTGGCGGCCTCGATGCCGTCGAGCACGTGGTCGAGCTCGTCCCGGCGCGTGATCTGCTCGAACTTGGCGCGATCGAGCGTGTCGAGGCTGATGTTGACCCTCCGCAGGCCGGCTGTGCGCAGATGGCGTGCCGCGCCGCGCAGCGTGGCCCCGTTCGTGGTCATCGCCACATCGACCCCGAGGGCGGCCAGCTTGCCGACGAGCACCGGCAGGTGCGCCCTCACCGTCGGCTCACCACCGGTGAGACGGATCCCGTCGACGCCGTAGCGCTCGACGAAGATCCTCGCCAGACGCTCGATCTCCTCGAACGTCAGCAGCTCGCTGCGCGGCAGCCAGTGCATGCCTTCCTCCGGCATGCAGTACGTGCACCGGAAGTTGCACCGGTCGGTGACGGAGATCCGCAGGTCGCGGATGACGCGCCCGAAGGGGTCGACGAGATCGCTGGCTCCCACGTGATCAGCCTACGAGCATGAGCACCGCTACGTCTCCACCGGGCGGGATCCCGTCGCCGTCGGGCACGATCGCGATCGCGTCGGCGAGCGCGGTGGCCGCCAGCTGGTGACTCCCCTGGGCCCCCACCGGCGTGACACGGAACCGGCCGTCGTCTCCGAACGCGGTGTTGACCCTGACCAGGTGCACCTTGCCGTCCGGCTTGCGGCTGATCCCCGCGTCGCTGACGGCGATCATGCTCGGGCGGGTGAGCCGGCGGTGGCCCATCATCCGGCGCAGCGCCGGGCGCGCGATCAGCTCGAAGCTGACGAGCGAGCTCACCGGGTTGCCCGGCAGCCCGAACACCGGTGTGCCGTCGAGCGTTCCGAACGCGAACGGCTTGGCCGGCTTGATCGCGATCTGCAACCACGTCATCGCCGCGATCCGGCCGAGCACGGCCTTCACGACGTCGTAGTCACCCATGCTGACGCCACCGCTCGACACGATCGCGTCGCAGTCGGTGGCAGCGCTCCGTAGGACCCGTTCGAGCTCGGTCTCGTCGTCTCGGACGGTGCCGAGGTCGATCACGTCGCATCCCGCCTCGGCGAGCAGTCCGGCCAGCATCGTGCGGTTGCTCTCGCGGATCTGACCGGGCGCCAGCGGCGAGCCGTCGTCGACCAGCTCGTCTCCCGTCGACAGCACTGCCACCTTGGCCCGCGGGTGAACCGTGACGGTCCGGGCGTTGACACTCGCCAGCACCGCCGCGACCGCCGGGCGGATCTCGGTCCCGGCGGTGAACAACAAGTCGCCCGCCTGGATGTCGTCGCCGGCGGCGCGCACCGATGATCCCGGCTGCACCGCCCGCGACAGCCTCACGCGATGGGAGGACACGAGCTCGCTGTCCTCCACCATCACGACCGCATCGGCGCCCGCCGGCATGGGTGCTCCGGTCATGATCCGGATCGTCTCGCCGGGGCCGACGATGCGGTCGGTGCTCGCTCCCGCCGCGACCTCGCCGACGATCGTCAACTCGATCGGCACGGTCGCGACGTCGGCGGCGCGCACCGCGTATCCGTCGACCGCAGTGTTCACGAACGGCGGGACCTGTTCCGCGGCGACCACGTCGGCGGCGAGCACGAGTCCTCTTGCCCTGTCGAACGGCATCACCACGGAAGCCAGCGGGCCGCACGCCTCGAGCACCAGCGCCTGGGCGTCCTCGATCGGCGTCACGGCCCGCACGGTACCGTCGCCGGGACGCGCCACAACTGATTGTGTGGGCACACTGGTTGGGTGGCGATCCACACCGCGTTCCCGGCCGACGGCTTCACGGCCAGGTGGCAGACGTGGGACGACGACGCGATCGAGGTGCTGACGCTGCGATGGGAGAACGAGGGGTGGACCGCGTCCGGCGAGGTCGGCCGCGAGCGGATCCACTACGTGATCCGCCTGTCGCCCACATGGCAGGTGCGCCAGTTCCTGCTGTTCCGCGACCTCGACGATCCCGACCTGTGGCTGGCCACCGACGGCCACGCCCGTTGGGGCGAGATGAACGGCGCCCACCGTCCCGAGCTCGACGGCTGCCACGACATCGACCTCGCCTGCACGCCCTTCACGCACACGCTGCCGATCCGCCGGCTCCCGCTCCACCCCGGTGACAGCGCCGAGTTGGCGGTGATCACCGTCGATGTCGAGACGCTCGGCGTCGTGCCGATCGTCAAGCGCTACCACCACGTCGGCGACCGGCAGTGGCGTGTATCCGATCGGACGCATGGCACCGAGGTCGACTTCGGGGTCGACGAGTACGGCCTCGTCCTCGACGTCCCCGACCACTTCCGCCGCCGCTGAGAATCCGTTCTGTCTGCTTCGTTGGAAGCGAGACTTCATCTGGAGCAGACGGTTCGGGAACCACCCTGTTTCTGTCTGCTTCGTTGGAAGCGAGACTTCCGATCACGCAGACAGGTCGGCGAGGAAGCGCTTGAGGGCGGGGCCGATGTCGGGGTCGGCGAGGGTGATCTCGATCGCCGCCTGCAAGAAGCCGAGCGGCGTGCCGGTGTCGTGGCGGGCGATGTGCGACAGGACGCCGTGGAAGGGTGAGCGCGCGGCTTGCGCGCGCAGCGCATCGGTGAGCTGGAGCTCGCCACCGCTTCCCGGCTTCAGTGCGGCGATCTCGTCGAACACGTCGGGCGTGAGCACATAGCGGCCGATCAGGATCAGATCGCTCGGCGCGTCCTCGACGGCTGGCTTCTCGACCAGGTCGCGCACGGCGATCACGCCGTCGGGCGACATCTCACCGGCCGGGTCGATGACGCCGTACGACGAGACTTCGTGGCGCGGGGCGCGCTTGAGCCCGACCACGCTGCCCCCGGTGCTGACGCACACACCGTTCATCTGGGCGAGCAGCGACGAGTCGCCCATCAGCTCATCGGGCAGCAGCACGGCGAAGGGCGCATCGCCGACCGCTTGGCGAGCACATCCGACGGCATGGCCGAGCCCACGCGGGTTGTCCTGGTAGACGATCGTCGCCCGCCAGTCCGTCCCGATGCTGCGAATCCGGTCGGCGAGATCGGTCTTGCCGGCGTCCTCGAGCTTGGCGACGACGTCGGGCGACGGCTCGAAGTAGGCCTCGATCGCCGGCTTCGACCGGCTGCTGACGACGACGATGTGGTCGATCCCCGCGCCGAGCGCCTCATCGATGATGATCTGCAGCGCCGGGGTGTCGCCGATCGGCATCAGCTCCTTCGGCACGGCCTTGGTGGCGGGAAGAAAGCGTGTACCCATGCCAGCGGCTGGAATCACCGCACTGCGGACCTGCATGGCGGCGACGATATCTTTTCGGCGGATGCCCACGTACGTCTACAAGTTCCTGGAGACCGGCGAGACGCTCGAGATCCAGCAGTCGTTCGCCGACGAGACCCTGACCGAAGCCGTTCATCCGCGCACTGGCGCCACGATGGCGGTCAAGAAGGTGTTCCAGCCCGTCGGCGTGACGTTCAAGGGCGACGGCTTCTACAAGACGGACAGTCGCTCGTCGTCGAAGGCCGGCGCGGCCTCGAGGAGTGAGTCGGCGAGCTCCGACACCGGCTCGAGCGGTACGTCGACGACGACCGACGGTGCGGGCTCCGGGAGCGAGACGAAGAAGACCGCCGACGCACCGAGCACGACGAGCTCGACGGCATCGAAGTCAGGCACGACGGAGTCGAAACCGACCGGCGGATCGTCTGGGACAGCGTCTGGGACGACGCCGAGCAGCGGCTGAACGATGCTCATCCCGATCAGCGACGCCGCAGCCGAGCTTGGCGCCGAGGTCGGGATCATCGGCGGATCCGGGTTCTACGAGTATCTCGACGACCCGGTCGAGATCACGGTGACGACGCCGTACGGTGAGGCCGCGGCTCCGATCGCGGTCGGCACCATCGCCGACCGACGGGTGGCGTTCCTGCCCCGCCACGGCCGCCGTCACGACTACGCCGCGCATCGCGTGCCGTTCCGGGCGAACGTGTGGGCCTTGGCGTCACTCGGCGTGCGCTCGATGATCGGGCCGTGCTCGGTGGGTTCCCTGCAACCCGCGATCCATCCCGGCGATTTCGTCGTCGCCGACCAACTCGTCGATCGCACCTCCGGGCGGCCCGACACGTTCCACGACATCGGCGCCCCACTCGGCACACCCGGTTCTGAGGGCTCGGTGCACCACCAGAGCTTCGCCGACCCGTATGACCCCGCCCTCCGTGCTGCACTGCTGGGCGCGGCGTCCACGACGGGAGTGACGGTGCACGACGGCGGGACGATGGTCGTGATCAACGGCCCGCGCTTCTCGACCCGCGCCGAGAGCTCGTGGTTCCGGGCGATGGGCTGGCACGTCGTGAACATGACCGGCTATCCGGAGGCCGTGCTCGCCGCCGAGGCGGGGATCCCCTACGCCACGATCGGGCTCGTGACCGACTACGACGCGGGTGTCGATGGGCACGAGCCGGTCACGATGGAAGCGGTGCTCGACGTGATGCGCCAGAACGTCACCGCC
>DASUEW010000340.1:0-3608 GCA_036274875.1 Ilumatobacteraceae bacterium | reverse complement strand
GACGAGCGGCATCGTCACGCCGGCCGACCCATGCCAGCCCACGCGGCGCGAGCAACGGAGTCTCGCAGAACGCGTCCGGCGGGGCCTCGAAGAACGGCCTGCTGGCCGCGGCAAGCGTGCATACAACGCGATGCCCGGAGGTCTCCGACAGCACTGACGCCGATCGTCCGGTGGCATGCACCCCCGGGGCCGACTCTCGCTCCACGAGGACGACGTGAGCGTGCTCGGCGAGCGACCAGGCGGCCGCGGCGCCGGCGATGCCGGCTCCGATGACCACGACGTGGTAGGTGTCGTCGGCGCCGGACGAGGACTCAGACGGGATTCGTGGCACCTGGCGGGGTTCGCAGCACCATGCCGAGGATCACGTTGTCCATGTGCTGCGCGGTCGCAACTCGCGCCTTGTCGGCATCGCCGGACTCGAGAGCGTCGTAGATCGCCTGATGCTCGTCCCAGCTGAGCAGTCCCCGCGTGTCGGTGAGCATCGTGAAGACGAGCTCGGTTTGGTGACGCAGCGGCGCCACGACGGTGTCGAGGTAGTCGTTGCCGGACGCCCGCTCGACGATCATGTGGAACTCGCGATGGCATTGGGCAGCGGTCACGAGGTCACTCGACCCGGCGGCGGCGCGCCCGACATCGATGCAGCGCTGGAGCGCGATCAGATCGGCGTCGGTGCGGCGGATCGCGGCACGTTCCGCGGCATACGCCTCGATCACGCACCGCAGCTCGAGGAGCTGCACGACCTGGTCGGGTTCGATCTTGGAGACGTACGCGCCGCGACGTGGCAGCACCTCGACCAGCCCGGTGCCTTCGAGGGCGCGGATGGCTTCGCGGACTGGGTTGCGGGACACCCCGAGCTGCAGCGCCAGGCGGTCCTCGTAGAGGCGTTCACCCGGCTCGAGCTCGCCCCGCATGATCATCCCGTGGATCTCGTCGGCGACGACCTCGCGCAGCGTGCGATGACTCTGACCGAGGCTCACGGATATACAGAATACCGACGGCCGGCACGATTGTCCGGTTGGCAGGCCGACCGCCACCGCGGCGTCCCGCCACAACCCCCGCCGTTCTCGTGAAGTTTCGGCGTCGTCAGGGCGCCGAAACTTCACGAGATCACGTCACGACGGGGTGAGCGACGAGATCGCGGCCTCGGCCTGGGCGAGCTTCTCCTCGGCGGCGAGCCGGCGCTCGGTCGCATCCGCCTGGCGCTGCTCGGCAGCGGCGAGCTTCTCCCGTGCCGTGGCGACGTCCACCGTTGCCCTGTCGAGGTCGACTTTGGCTGCGGCGAGGTCACGCACCGCCGTCTTGTGGGCCTTCTCGGCACGCTCACGCTCACGTCTGATCTGCTGACGTTCGGCCGCGCTCGGCTTCGGTTCCGAGGCCGCGAGTGGCTCCCGGCCCGCGACCGGCTTCGCGGCCTTGACCTTGTCCGGTGTGTCCCGACGCGAGCGTGGGCGGTCCGGCGGCTGGAGCCCGGCGAACGGGTCGCTGGCGTCGGGATCTGCCGATCCGAGCACGCCCATTCGCAACTGCTCGCACGCCTGCGCGTTCCCGGCGATCTCGGAGAGCCGGCTCGTCAGCTCGGCGGTTCCCGGTCCGCGTCCGGCGCCTTCGAGCGCAGAAGCGGCTGTGCGGATCACGTCGGCAGTGCGATCGCGAAGGGTCCGCAACGCGGTGCGGACGTCGGGCCCGTCGCGGCCCTCGATGGCGGCGGTCTGCGCGTCACGGACATCGATCGCGGCGCCGACGAACTCCGCGACGGCGTCCGACCGCTCCATCGCGGCAATGTTCAACGCCCACTCCGTCCAGTCCGGCTTGCGCAGCGCCGCGACGACTGCGGCCTCGTCGCGCTGTTTCGCGCGACGGAGCTCCTTCACCACGTCGTTGCGGGCGGCCACGAACTCCGTGGGCACGGTCGTGTAGAGCCGCCGGAGCGTGGCCTCGTCCACATTTCCGACCGTACTCCCGACCTGTCTGAGGGTTCTCCTGTTCTGTCTGCTCCATTCGGCCCGCGGCTGCATCTGGAGCAGACAGTTCCGGGGGTTCGGGGTTGACCGGCCGTGGGATGATGCGGCGGTGACGGAGCTGCCGGCACGGGCGCGGGTCGTCGTGATCGGCGGTGGGGTGATCGGTTGCTCGGTCGCGTACCACCTGGCGCACATGGGCTGGCGCGACGTCGTGCTCATCGAGCGCGACCAGCTCACGTCGGGCACCACGTGGCACTCGGCCGGGCTGATGGTGACGTTCGGGTCGATGTCGGAGACATCGACCGAGATGCGCAAGTACACCCGCGACCTGTACGCCCGCCTCGAGGCCGAGACCGGGCTGGCGACCGGGCTCAAGCAGGTCGGCTTCATCGAGCTCGCCGCCGACCGGGATCGGCTCGAGGAGTACCGGAGGGTTTCGGCCTTCAACCGCTATTGCGGCGTCGACGTGCACGAGATCTCGGCTACCGAGGTGGCCGAGATGTTCCCGCTCGCCCGCACCGACGACATCCTCGCCGGCTTCTACGTCGCCGAGGACGGCCGCGTCAACCCGGTCGACGTGACGATGGCGCTCGCCAGGGGTGCTCGCCAGCAGGGCGTGTCGATCGTCCAGGGGGTCACCGTCACCGGCGTGGTGACGCATCGCGGTGCGGTCGCCGGGGTCGAGACCGATCGCGGCTCGATCGAGGCCGAGTACGTGGTCAACTGCGCCGGGATGTGGGCCCGCGAGCTCGGCGCCCGGTCAGGCGTCAACGTCCCGCTGCAGGCTGCCGAGCACTACTACCTGATCACCGAGCAACTCGACGAGATCGACGGGTCGTGGCCGGTGATCGAGGATCCGGGCTCGTACGGCTACTACCGCGAGGAGGTCGGCGGGCTGATGATCGGCCTGTTCGAGCCGCTGTGCGCGCCGTGGCACGTAGATGGCGTGCCCGACGGATTCTCGTTCGGCGAGATCAGCCCCGACTGGGACCGGATGGGGCCGTACGTCGAGCGGGCGATGGGTCGGGTGCCGATCTCGTTCGACACCGGCATCCGCAAGTTCTTCTGCGGCCCGGAGAGCTTCACGCCCGACCTCCAGCCGGTCGTCGGCGAGGCACCCGAGCTGCGCAACTACTTCGTTGCCGCCGGTCTCAACTCGATCGGCATCCTCACCGGTGGCGGCATGGGCCGCGTCGTCGCCCACTGGATCGTCAACGGCCGGCCCGACGTCGACGTCACTGGATTCAACATCGACCGCCTGCACACGTACCAGGCGAACGCCGAGTACCGCCGCACGCGCACCGTCGAGTCACTCGGCATGGTGTACCAGTGCCACTACCCCACCCGCTCGATGCAGACGGCTCGCGGCGTCAAGCTGTCGCCCGTGCACCCACGCCTCGCCGCGGCCGGCGCGTTCTTCCGGGACGTGAGCGGATGGGAAGGTGCCGACTGGTACGCCGGCGCCGGAAACGAGCCCGAGCCCGGACCGCTGACGTGGGGACGGCCGGCGTGGTGGGACCACTGGCGCGCCGAACACGAAGCAGCGCGGACCGGCGTGATCGTGATGGACATGTCGTTCATGTCGAAGTTCCGCGTCCGGGGCGCGCACGCCGGGCGATTGCTCGACCACCTGTCGGCCAACGCCGT
>DASUEW010000339.1:0-2566 GCA_036274875.1 Ilumatobacteraceae bacterium | reverse complement strand
ATCTTCCTTGCCCTCGTCGGCCATCGCGCCGCTGCGGGAAGCGCCCTCAACGACAACGCGGCCCCTGCGGTCGCCACCGCCAACTGAGGTCTGACGATGAACAAGCACTCCGTCCACGACACCGCCATGCTCTTGGGCCGCTCCCCGCGCCACATCCTGCGCAGCCCGGACACGATCATCACCACGGCGGTCACACCGATCGCGATGCTGCTGATGTTCGTGCACGTCTTCGGCGGGGCGATCGACACCGGCGGGACCAAGTACGTCAACGACCTCCTTCCAGGGATCCTGCTGATCACGGTCGCGTCAGGCGTCGCCTACACGGCGCTGAGGCTCTACACCGACACCTCCAGCGGGATCTTCGAGCGTTTTCAGTCGATGCCGATCGCCCGCTCGGCCGTCCTGTGGGGGCACGTGATCACCTCCGTGATCGCCAACTTGGTCTCGCTCGTACTGGTCGTCCTCGTCGCGGTGGCGATCGGTTTTCCGCTCATCAGCCGGCGTCGTCGCCTGGCTCGGGGTGCTCGGCCATCATGGTGCTCTTCACACTGGCGCTCACCTGGCTGGCAGTGAGCGCCGGGCTCGTCGCGAAGTCGCCCGACGGCGCTGGAGCGTTCGCCTATCCGCTGCTGTTCCTGCCATTCGTCAGCTCGGCGTTCGTGCCGACCGCCGGTATGCCAAGCCCTGTGAAGTGGTTCGCCGAGCACCAGCCGGTCACCTCGATCGTCAACACGCTCCGCGACCTGTATGCCGAACGGCCCCTCGGCGGCGACTTGTGGACCGCTCTCGCCTGGTGCGTCGGTCTCCTGGTCGGCGCCTACGCGCTCGGCGTGCGCACGTATCACCACAAGCTGGCCTGAAACACTCGGCGCACTGACTCGATGACTAGCGGTCTGACATGATGACGATCAGCCAGCTCGCGGCCTACGCCGGCGTGACCGTGCGCGCGGTTCGCCACTATCACGCCAAGGGATTGCTGCCCGAGCCCGAGCGCGACCGGTCGGGGTACCGGCGCTACGACGCGGCAGCCGTGGTCGAGCTGATCCGGATCAGGACGCTGGCCGACGCCGGTGTGCCGCTGTCGCGCGTGCACGAACTGCTCGCGGCCGATGAGGACGAGTTCGCCGCAGCCATCGAGGACATCGATCGCCGGCTGGGCGCCGAGATCGAGGAGCGCCAACGCCATCAGGAACGGGTCGCCCAGCTGGCTGCCGGCGACAGCCTGGCCCTGCCACCCGAAGCGGTGGCCTACCTCGACCGGCTCCGCGAGCTCGACGTCCCGGAGCGGGCGATCCAGATGGAGCGCGACGCCTGGATCCTCGTGGCCGCACAGATCCCCGCCCAGATGCCGACGCTGATGGCGCTCAAGCGTGGTCAGATCGAGGACCCCGCCGTCATCGCGATCTACCTCGACCTCGTCGAGGCGGCCGACTGGGATGGCGATGATCCACGCCTGCCGGTAGTCGCCGACCGGCTCGTGGCCATGATCGAAGAGGACGCCGAGTACTGGAGCGAGGACCAGATCGCCGACTTCGCGCTCGACGCCGACCTGGTCGCACTGCTCCACGAAGTGTTCGTCAACGCAGTGCCGGTCGCCCGGCGTCTGCTGCGCCTCCTCGAGGAGCGCGGCTGGACCGGCTGGACCAAACTCGAACGCATCCGCACCCCGTCGTAGCCGGGACGCACAACGGCGTGGTGTCGCGTTGCGGCGGGCTCAGCCGGCGGCGCGGCGGCCGTGCTCGGCGTCGGAGACGATCTTGGCAATGCGGGTGGTGCGTGTCTCGGGTTTGCCCGCGCTGGCGACCCACCACAGCATCTGCTTGCGAGCCGATGGCGGGAACCCGTTCCACGCGGTGCGGGCGGTCGGGGACGTGTCCAGGGCATCGGCGAGGTCGGCGGGCTCGAGCAGGTCCTCGACGGAGTCGTAGATCGTCCACCATCCGTTGGCCTTGGCCGCCTCGACGGCCCGGCGGCCGGCATCGGTCATCCGCCCCTGCGCCTCCAAGGCGGCGACGCGCCGCCGGTTCAGCCGTGTCCAGCCGCTCTTGGGCTTGCGCGGCGTCATCAGTTGCAGACCCCGCTCGTCGTCGAGGATGTTCACCGTCGAGTCGATCCAGCCGAAGCAGATCGCCTCCTCGACGAGGTCCTCGTAGGCGACCGCGGCCCGTCCGCTCGCCTTCCTCCACGACACCACCCACACGCCACGGGCGCTGTCGTGGTTGGCCGCCAGCCACGCTCGCCAGGCCGCCAGATTCGGCGGATGGTAGATGGGGAAGTCGAACTTCCACCGCGCCGGGTGATCCGATGCCGTGGCCGGGATCCTCATCGCCGAGATCCGCTTCTCGTTGAGCATCCACTGCTCACGACGAGCCCACGTCGGCACCTCAGGATGCACTCAGGGGTCTGTTCGTGGCCTCGTTCGCCATACGAAGGGATCGTCCCATGCTCTCACCCTCCGCTCACTACCCTGCCGCCCCGCGTGACAGCGTCGACACCGCCGACCGCTGGGTCGAGCGCGACCGCGGCCGCCTGCCCGAAGTGCGCGCCCACGACCTCTACGTGCTCC
>DASUEW010000338.1:0-8203 GCA_036274875.1 Ilumatobacteraceae bacterium | reverse complement strand
TCGACTGACATCACCGCGCCTACGCTCGGCGGCGTGGGATGGGAGCAGGTCCAGCGCGGGGTCGATTTGCCGTTCGATCCGCGGATCACGATTCCGACGCTGCACGAAGTCGCGCTCGACGTGCCGTCGCCCGACCCGGTCGCTGACGTCGAGGCGACGGCGCGAGCGGCGGTCGTCGAACAGTTCGCGTCGGCGGTCACGACCGGAATGACGGTCGCCGTGGGCGCGGGGAGTCGCGGACTCAGCAAGCGTGTCGAGCTCACGCGCGGCGCGATCCGCGGGCTGCGCGACCTCGGGGCCGAGCCGTTCGTCGTGCCCGCGATGGGGAGCCACGGCGGGGCCACGGCGGAGGGTCAGCTGAAGATGCTCCACTCGCTCGGCATCACCGAGGAGTCGGTCGGCGCCGAGATCCGCGCCACGATGGAGAACGAGATCATCGCAACCACGGCGAGCGGGATGACCGTGCACCTCGACCACCACGCGCTGAGCGCCGACCGGATCCTGCCCGTCAACCGCATCAAGCCGCACACGTGCTTCAAGGGCCCGATCGAATCCGGCTGCACGAAGATGGCCGTCGTCGGGTTCGGCAAGCAGCCGGGCGCGGCGCAGATCCACTCGTGCGGGCCGATCGAGATGCGTGACCGTCTGCTCGACGGGATTGCCGCGCTGAAGGCGACCGGGCGTCTGCTCGGTGGCGTCGGGTCGATCGAATCGTGCGGCGGCGATGTCGTCAGCGTCGACGCGTTGACAGCCGACGAGGTCGGCGGGCACCGCGAGCACGAGCTCACCGAGTACGCCAGGTCGCTCGTCCCGGCCCTGCCGTTCAAGGAGATCGACGTGCTCATCATCGAGCGTGGCGGCAAGGACATCTCCGGTACCACACTCGATCCGAACGTCACCGGCCGGTTCTGGGTGGCTGGCCTCGCCGACGCCGAGTCACCCTTCGTGTCGGCGATCGTGTTGCTCGGCATCACCGACATCAGCGCCGGCAACGTGTTGGGCATCGGGTTCGCCGACTTCATCCCGGCCTCGGTCGCCAACCAGATCGACTTCGAGAA
Source organism: Ilumatobacteraceae bacterium (assembly GCA_036274875.1). Classification (GTDB taxonomy): domain Bacteria; phylum Actinomycetota; class Acidimicrobiia; order Acidimicrobiales; family Ilumatobacteraceae; genus JALOLG01. Next base: position 7,145 of record DASUEW010000338.1, on the reverse strand, counting down.
GACCTACATCAACTGCTTCACGGCCGGGCCGGCAGGGATGCGCCGCTCGCGGATGCCCATGGTGCTGCCCGACGAGGATGCGTGCATCAAAGCGGCGCTGTCGATGTGCGGCCGTGGTGTCGACGAGCCCAAGCGCGTCGTGCGCATCACGTCGACGCTGCACCTCACCCGCTGCTGGGTGAGCGACGCCTTGATGTAGCTCCGCCGCGACTCGGTTCCGACTACTCCTTCTCCTTCCCACGAGCGCTTCGGCGATCTAGGGTTCGGCGCCGGACGCCTTCGACCTGCAGGGACGTGCCGCGACAGGGGACGACGAACGCATGACCGGACGATCGATCGCCACGACACTGGCCGCCGCCGGCGACCTGACGGGGAACTGGTCGTGGACCGTGTGGCTACTCATCCCGATCGTGCTGCTCCTCGCCTTCGTGACCGCCGCCTGTGTCGGACCGCTCGGCGATCCGCCGCGGTCGCGCACCGCGTCACGAGGCGTGAGCCACTACCTCGACGACAGCATCTCGCGGAAGGACGCCGAATGACGCACTCGCACCCACGATCGAGGAACGCCGGCCGTCGCCTCATCCCATTGGTCTTGGTACTGGGGCTTGCCGCCGCGTGCGGGCAGAAGTCGGGCGTCGCAGGGTCGGACGCAGAGTCCGAGGCGCTCCCCGCGACACCCACCGACACCGCGGCGGCCGACGACACACAGCCACCCAGCACCGAAGCCGGCGATCCCACCACGCCGCCAGCAGCCGATTCGACCGAGCCCTCGACCGACCCCACGACTGAGACCAGCGCCGCACCCGCGGAGACCACTGCGCCAGCGGAAGTCGGGCCCTACGAGCCGGGTGACGACGACACCGCCGGAGTGACCGACACCGAGATCGTGATCGGCATCCATGCCCCGGTCACGGGCGCCTCACCCATCCCGCAGACCAGCTTCGACATCGGCAAGGACATCTATTGGAACTACCTGGCCGAGGCCGCCCCGGACACGCTGTTCGGCCGCACCGTGCGGGTCGTCTTCCGTGACGACGAGTTCAACCCACAGCACGCGGTGCAGGTGTGCCGCGAGATGGTCGAGAACGACGGCGCCTTCCTGCTCGTCGGCGGTGGCGGCGCCGACCAGATCACGGCGTGCGCGCAGTACGCCAGCGAGAACCGCATCCCGTACGTCTCGGCCGGCGTCAACGAGAACGTGCTCAGTGATCTCGAGACCTACTTCGCGACGACGCTCACGTACGCCGAACAGGCGCCCCTGCTGATCGCTCAGCTCCAGGCCGAGAGCGTCACCGAGATCGGCCTCGTCGTCTCCGACACACCATCGTTCGACGACGCCCAAGAGGCGATCAAGGCGGCGGCCGAGGGAGCCGGGATCACGATCGCCTACGAGACCCGCATCAACAAGACGGCGGCGGAGCCGGAACAGCTGTCGGTCGTGCAGGAGCTGAAGAACAGCGGCGTCGGAGCGGTGATCCTGCTCAGCTCGCCCGTCGTGTTCATCGGCCTGGCCAACCAGGGCCTCAACCAGGCCTTCACGCCGATCTGGCTCGGCCCCGGCGTCACGAGCGGGCTGAACGCGGTCACCACCTTCGGCTGCCCAGCGGTCGAGACCGGCGAGTTCTTCTCGCCGACGCCGGGGCTCGACGTCATCGACTCGCTCGACCCGGACTTCAACCCGGCGTACGCACAGTTCGGGGGCGGAGCCGCCGCCGACGACATCGGCCTCCAGCTGTGGTCGCTGAACAAGGCGCTCGGGCTGATGCTCGTGGCCACCGGTCCCGAGCTCGGCCGGGCGGCGTTCATGAACACGCTCGTGACGGCGCCGGGGTTCGACAACGGGATCTACGCACCCGTGCAGTTCACGGTCGACGACCACTTCGGCGGCACCGGCGCCCACCTGCTCGACGCCGACTGCACGCTGGACCCGAAGCAGTTCACGACGGTCGATCAGTTCGTCTCAGCGGGCTGAGCGGTGCGCGAGCTGCTTGACAAACGCGCCGGCCTGCTGATCGGCCTGGCGCTCGCCGCGGTCCTGATCGCGGTGCTGGTCATCGCCGGGGAGAAGCAGGCGATCGTCATCGGCACGGTCACCGGCTCGGCCTACGGAATGGTCGCCATGGGGCTCGTCCTGATCTACAAGTCGAGCGGTGTCTTCAACTTCGCCCAGGGTGAGTTCGGCACCGTCGCCTTGTGCACCTTGTACCTGCTGCACTCCAACGACATCCCGTACGGATTCGCGGTGATCGGTGGTCTGCTGGCGGCGATGCTGCTCGGCTTCCTCACCGAACGGGTCATCATCCGCCCGCTCTTCGAGGCGCCTCGCGTGACCCTCCTCGTCGCCACCGCGGGCGTCGCACTGCTCGCGATCGCGATCCAGCAGTGGCTGTTCGACAACCAGGGTCGCCCGATCGGCAAGGCGTTCCCCAGAAACGATCGCGTCAGCGTCTTCGGCGTGGCGATCTCCGATCAACGGCTGTGGTTGATCGGGACCCTGGCGGTGCTCGCGGTGTTGCTCGGTTTGTTCTTCACCCGCACCAACCTCGGCCTGGCCATCATCGGCGCCAGCCAGGAACCGACGGCGACGGAGCTCGTCGGCATCAGCGTGCGCCGCTTGTCGACGTTCACGTGGGTGCTCGCCGCGTTGCTCGGCGGTCTGGCGGCCGTGATCGCCGTCCCCGACAACTTGTCGTTCACCCCCGGGATCATGACGTCGGCCTATCTCATCCCGGCGTTCACGGCGGCAGTGCTCGGCGGCATGACCAGCCTGCCCGGGGCGTTCCTCGGCGGTGTGCTCGTGGGCATCATCCAATCGGTCGCCACCAGCGCCGACATCTTCCAGGAGGACGGCGCGCTGGAGATCCCGGGCACCCCGTCGACCCTGATCGTGTTTCTCGTCCTCCTCGGTGTGCTCGTGATCCGCCCGCAGGGCCTGCTCGGGAAGTCCGCCTGATGGTCGTCGACACGCTGGACAGCGCGGCCGGGCCCGCCGCGATCACCGCATCGGCCACCCCGGCACCGTTCCGGCCGTCGGCGGGCGGATGGCTGGCCCGCGGCGTCCTGTGGGCCGCGGTTTCCTACCTCGTGCTCGTGCTGCCGTTGAGTCGGCCCGGCACCGATCTGCGCCTCTACGCCATCGCCGCCTGTTACGCGATCGTCGCCCTCTCGCTCAACGTTCTCCTCGGCTATGTCGGGCAGATCTCCCTCGGCCACGCGGCGTTCGTCGGGATCGGTGCGTTCACCTCGGCCTATCTCGTCACCGTGCAGGGGCAGTCGTTCTGGGTCGGCGTCCTCGCCGCGACCGCGATCGGCGGGGCGCAAGCGGTGGTGCTCGGTGGCGTGTCGCTGCGCATCCGCGGCCTGTACTTCGCCCTGATCACCCTCTCATACGGTCTCGTCGCCGAGCAGAACATCTTCGAGATCCAGGAGTTCACGGGCGGCGGGGCCGGGCGGAGCGCGCCGAAACCCGACTGGTTCGACACCGAATGGCGCTACTACTACCTCTGCCTGGGATTCCTCGCCGTCGTGCTCTACGTCGACCGGCGGATGATGCACAGCAAGGGTGGGCGGGCGCTGCTAGCCCTGCGGGAGAACCCCCGGGTGGCGTCGACGTTCGGCATCAACGTGCGCCTCGCCACGCTGTTCGCGTTCGTCGTGTCGGGCGCCATCGCCGGCCTCGCCGGGGCACTCATCGCCCACGGTGACGAGTCCGTCTCGGCCAGCGCCTGGAACTTCAGCCTCTCGCTGTTCTTCGTCACGATGACCGTTGTCGGCGGGCTGCGCTCCCGTGCCGGCTTGGTCATCGGGGGAGCGTTCTTCGCCCTGCTGCCGTACCTGATCGAGAAGATCCCCGGGTTCGAAGACCTGCTCGCCAAGGTCCCCGGACCGGTCGAGCTGACCCCGGCGTACGCGACGCTGATCATCGGGCCACTGCTCCTGTTGATCAACCTGATCCAGTTCCCGGGCGGCATCGGCCAGCAGATCCGGCCGGTGCAGCGGTGGATGAGCGGGCACCGCTTCGACCCCCACGACCGAGGCCTGAAGGAAGTGCAGATCACCGATGTCCGTGCTTGAGGCCCACGACCTGTCCATCCGCTTCGGTGGCGTCCAGGCCAACCTGGACGTGAGCATCGCCGTCAACGAGTACGAGATCGTCGGCGTGATCGGTCCCAACGGCGCCGGCAAGACGACGCTGTTCAACATGATCACCGGCTTCTACACGCCGGACATCGGCCGAATCTTCTACCGGGGCACTGAGATCACCCACCTCCCCGTGCACCAACGAGCCGCGCTCGGGCTCGGGCGCACGTTCCAGAACGTCGGCCTGGTCAAGGGCGCGACCGTGCGCGAGAACCTCATCACCGCCCAGTACCTCCAAGCCGAGTACGGCGCGGTGTCGGGCATGCTCGGCAGCCGCTCGTCGGTTGCCACGGAACGCCGCCTCCGCGCCAGAGCCGACGCCCTCGCCGATGCCCTCGGCCTCGCCGAGTTCCTCGACCAGCAGGTGGCCGGGCTTCCGTACGGCACGCTCAAGCGGATCGAGATCGCCACCGCCTTGGCCACCGATCCCGACGTCCTCCTGCTCGACGAGCCGTCGTCGGGGATGGGCCCCGAGGAGGCCCACCAGCTCGGCGACGACCTCCTCGAGTTGCGGCGCAGGTTCGGACTGTCGATCGTCATGATCGAGCACCATGTACCGCTCGTGCTGCGGGTGTGCGACTACGTCTACTGCCTGGACTTCGGCGTGCTCCTGACCCACGGCTTGCCGAACGACGTTCGCAACCACCCGGGGGTGATCTCCGCCTACCTCGGTGAGGACCCCGACCCGGACGTGGTCGCGTTCGAGCACCAACTCGACTCTCTCGTGGAGACCGACTGATGGCCCTGCTGGAGGTCGAAGCGCTGCGCGTTGGCTACGGGTTCCCGGTGCTGATGGGCATCAGCTTCGAGGTCGAGGAGGGCGAGACCGCCGTCCTCTTCGGTCTCAACGGCGCCGGTAAGACCACGACCGTCGCCACGATCGCGGGTCTCCTGAAGCCGGACTCGGGGGCGATCCGCTTCGACGGCACCGACATCGCCGGCCGGCCGCCGACGCAACTCGTTGGCCAGGGCATCGCACTCGTGCCGGAGGGGCGGCGGGTGTTCCCCGCGCTCAGCGTGGGCAACAACCTGCGTCTCGGTGCGTGGTGCCATCGCCGCGACCACAGCGAGGTCGAGCAGCGCCGCGAGCTCGTGTTCGAGTACTTCCCGCGCCTGTCCGACCGCGTCGATCAGGCCGCCGGAACGCTGTCGGGCGGCGAGCAGCAGATGCTCGCCATCGGCCGGGCGCTGATGTCCAAGCCGCGTCTGCTCCTCATCGACGAGGCGTCACTCGGCCTCAGCCCGGCGCTTGCCAAGTCCGTCTTCCAGATCGTCAAGCGCATCAACGACGACGGCGTGACGGTGATCATCGTCGAGCAGAACGTCGGAGTGCTCCCTTACGCCGACCGGGCTCTGATCATGGAGAAAGGGACGCTCGTCTTCTCCGGCATCGGCGCCGAGATCCGCAACGCCAATCTCCGCGAGACATACCTCGGAGGCGACTCCGAATGATCCCGCTCTCACTTCTGACCCACCTGCACCGGAGGACACCATGAAAAACGGATGGCCCAAGCTCGGCGGCCTGCTCGGCATCGGTTACTGCATCGCCGGCTTCTTCCTCATCTTCCTGGGATGGAACGGAACGGCGTCACACGACCGCGAGCCGGCGCAGATCCCGTACGTGGTCTCGGGCGGCATCGCCGGGCTGGGCCTCGTCGTGCTCGGCGCAGCCTTGATCGTCGCCCACAGCTTGCGCACCGACCGGATCGAGCTGCGCGGATCGATCGACGACCTGCGCGCCGCCGTCGAGCGCCTGGCCAGCGGCACGACGGTCGGTGACAGCCAGGCATCCGGGGCCGGGACGGGCGGCTTCGCGCCGACTCCTCGTGTCCCGCCGCCGCCCGAGGTCGGCACGGCACCCGAGCAGGAATCTCAGGTGCCGTAGTCGGCGGTCGGCCGCGTGCCCGAATCCGTACAGAACGCGTGAACGCGCGAACGGGTGTGCACGAATCCGGACCGAACGGGAGTCGACTCAGGAGCCGTAGTCGAAGCCGAGATCGGGGGCGGTGAGCAGTGGTGTGTACGGCACCCCCGCCTGGGCGCACATCGCCGCGCACGTGCCGCCGCGGTCGACGATCACCGTGACGAGCACGACGTCGGCGCCGAACGCACGCACGACATCGACCGCCTCCATCAGCGATGTGCCGCGGGTCGTCGTGTCCTCGGTGACAACGACTCGATCGCCCGGCTCCAGGGCGCCTGCGATGCGGCCCGTGACGCCATGATCCTTGGCCTCCTTGCGCACGCTGAAGCTGCGCAACATCCGGCCGCGCGTGGCCGCGATCGCGGCGACGCCGTACGCCATCGGGTCGGCGCCCATCGTCAGACCGCCGATCGCCGTGGCCTCGGCAGGGACGATGGCCAGCAGGGCGTCGGCGACCAGCACGATGCCATCGGGCCGGCACGCGGTCTGCTTGGTGTCGAGGAACCACGCGCTCCTGGCACCGGACTTGAGCGTGAAGTCGCCGCGCTTCACCGAGTGCGCGAGCACGTGGGCCCGCAGCGCGTCGAGCGCGGCCGGTAACGCCGGGAGCTCCTCGATCGACCCGTGGGTCACCGGCCCGCCGTCTGGCGCAACTCGGCGATGTCGAACGCTGTGACCGGCTCCTTGACGGTGCGGTAACTCGAGTTGAGGCCAGGCATGTGCAACTCGAACAGCAGCTCGTTGTCGGCGTCGTACTCCGAGAAGATGGTGCCGGGCAGGGCGCCCCAGTTGATGACGACACCACCATCTGGCTGGAGCCGGGCGCTGCCGGTCGCGCCGGAGAAGAACCCGCTCGGGTTGCGGATCTCGCGCACCATCGTGGCCGTGCCGGCGGTCTCGTCGATCGCGTACTCGACGTAGCGAGCCGCGCCAGTGACCGGGGCCAGCGGCGGTGAAGCGTTCGTGAACTGCGTGCGGTTGTCGAACATCGAGATGTTGCCGTTGGGCAGGACCCGGACGTCGTGCTGACGAGCCGGGCCGTTCAGCGGATCACCGACGATGTCCAGGGAGTCGGCGGTCG
>DASUEW010000337.1:0-3324 GCA_036274875.1 Ilumatobacteraceae bacterium | reverse complement strand
GGTCGCCGCCTACGCGGTGGCCATCTGCGCGATCCCGGTGGCGACGAAGGCGCAGCAACTCCCAGACCTGCCGTTCGGCCTCGGCGACGTCCACCTCGGCGCGCTGCCGGCGACGCTCGTCGGGGTGCTCGTGGCGCTGGTGCTCGGGGCTGTCGTCGGCATCGCGGTCGCCAGGACCGGGGGTCTCGCCGCGGCGATGATCACGCTTGCGGTGCTGTTCGTCGTCGACCAGGTCGTGAAGAACTGGCAGGAGCTCACCAAGGGTGCCGGCGGTCTCTCCGGCGTGCCGATCCTGCGGGGCACGGTCTGGTTGTGGCTCGCCGCGGCGCTGGCGATGTTCGTCGCCCACTGGTTCGGCGAGACCCGCGCCGGCCGCTTCGCGGTCGCGACCCGCGAGGACGAGATCGCCGCACCGTCGCTCGGGATCGGGATGTTCGGCGCCCGGCTGACGGCGTGGACGGTCAGCATCGCGGTGATCGGCCTGGCTGGATCGCTCCGCGTGCAGACGATCGGGAGCACGAACCCACGCCAGTACACGCTCGACGCCGCCGTGCTCGTGCTCGCGATGCTGGTCGTCGGTGGCATGCGTACCGTCAGCGGGGCGGTGGTCGGCACGGTGATCATCACGGTGGGGAACGAGACGTTCCGACAGCTCGGCGATCCGCAGCGCCTCGACATCGAACGCTTCCCCGACCTGTTCCTCGGCGCCGCGCTGCTGCTCGTGATGCTGCTGCGGCCGGGCGGGCTGCTGGGCGACGTCGATCTCGCCGGATGGTTGCGCCGGGTCACGCGCCGGTCGCGCCAGGTCCCGGAACGTGCCGCCCCGGAACGGTCGGCGGCACTCGTGGCAGAGGACGTCGAGGTGCGGTTCGGCGGCTTCACCGCACTCGGCGGCGCCGGGCTCCGCGTGCAACCCGGTGAGATCGTCGGCCTGATCGGCCCGAACGGCGCCGGCAAGACGACGTTGTTCAACGTCGTCACGGGTCTGGTGGAATCACGATCAGGTGTCGTGCGGCTCGGCCACCAAGACCTGTCGAGGAGCCGCCCGCACGAGGTCGCCCGCGCCGGCCTCGCACGTACGTTCCAGAACCTGCGCCTGTTCGGCAACCTGTCCGTGCGCGAGAACGTGACGATCGCGGCGCTCGCGGCCGGCCGCTACCGGCGCAGCGAGCCGCCGGTCGACGTCGACGGTCTCATCGCCGCCGCCGGCCTGACCGAGTGGACCGAACGGCAGGCGCGCACGCTCGACTACGGCAATCAGCGGCGGCTCGAGCTCGCCCGCGCCGCGGCGCTGTCGCCCGAGTTCTTGCTGCTCGACGAGCCGACGTCTGGAATGAGCGACGACGAGAGCGCGGCGATGGTCGTCCAGGTGCGCACGACTGCCGCATCGGTCGGTGCAGGCGTGCTCGTGATCGACCACGACCTGGCGTTCATCACCCGGATCAGCGACCATGTCATCGTGCTCTCCGAGGGCGTGGTGATCGCCGAGGGCACGCCGGACGAGGTCCGCCGCAGCCCCGCGGTCGCCACCGCCTACCTCGGCGCGGGCGCCTGACCGGACCGCGCGCCCACCCCCCACCGGATCTGTCTGCTTCAGACGCAGCCACGCGCCATCTGAAGCAGACAGAACGGAGGAGAAGGTGGCGTTCTAGGGTCGGCGGCCTAGGAACGCGAGCAGGCGGGACTGCTCGTCGGCGTCGTCCGCGATCTCGACCTCCGGCCCGCACGCGCCCGACTGGCGCAGGGTGTCGCCGAGCGAGCGAGCCATCTCGAGCGCCCGAGTCACCTCGTCAGGTGGCATCGCCTCGTGGCTCGTCTGGCCCGTCGCCCGGGCGAGGTCCCAGCGATGCACGAGGAGATCGAAACACCCGAACGTGTCGATCGTCGTTTCGAACGTCGTCCGACCGAAGAAGCCGTCGTATTCGATCTGTGCTCGGGCGGGATCGTCGAGCGAATCCTGGACGAGGTCGCGGACCGCCGACCACCGTTCCGACTGGTCGCCCGACGGTGCTGGATCCGGGGCGAGCCCGACCCGTTCGAGCATGCCCATCTCGCTGTCGACGACGTGCTGCACGACATCGCGGGCCGACCATTCCTCGCATGGCGATGGGTCCTCCCACCGATCGGGCGGCACTGCGTCGACGGTGTCGCTGAAGTTGCGTGCGAGGGTTCGGTAGTGGTCGGCGATGGCGCTCATGACATCCGATCCTCGCGCGCCAATTCGATGCAACTGACACGATGTCCGTCGATGACGGCTGCGCGATTCCTCCCTCGGTGGGAGATCGGACCCGTGCGTGGAGCGGTCATCGCGGTTGACGTGCTGCGTGCGTTCACCACCGCCGCCTACGCGTTCGGCGCGGGCGCCAAGCACATCTATCTCGTCGCCGACGTCGACGAGGCGCTCGCCTTCAAGGCCGCGCATCCAGGCGTGCTGGCGATGGGCGAGGACGGCGGGCGCCGCCCAGCGGGTTTCGACCTGTCCAACTCACCGGTCGAGGTCGCCGACGCCGACGTCGACGGACGGGTGCTCGTCCAGCGAACGTCAGCGGGGACGCGAGGGGTGATCGCGGCTCGGTCCGCCGACCGGTTGTGGTGCTCGAGCCTCGTGTGCGCCTCGGCCACCGCTGCCGCCGTTCGGGCGAGTGGGCTCGGCGTGCCGACGTACGTGATCACAGGGCGCTTCGCCGACGCGCCCGACCGCAGCGGCGACGACGATCTGGCGACGGCGCAGCTCATCGAACGGGCGCGTCTGGCTGAGGATCTCGACGCCGCGCTGACCGCAACGTATGTCGCGACGTCCGAGGAAGCTCGCATCACGCTCGCGCTCGGCGCCGGCCACGTCGATCCGGACGACATCACGTACGCCACGCGTGTCGATGCGTTCGGCTTCGCGATGGAGGTCACGCGCCTCGACGGACGCGTCCGACTTGACGCCCGCGTTCCGTGATCAAGGGCTTTTCACGGGCCGCCGGGCGTCCGGAGTCGAACCGCCACGTGAGAGTCACCGAAGCCTCGGGCGGGTCGGCGCCAGCCGACCGGTAGGTCGCCAGCGCGGCAACATTGTCGTTCTCGGTTCCGACCCACATGCCGTAGCAGCCGCAGTCGATCGCCACGCCGACGAGGGCGGCGACGAGTGCCCTACCGATGCCCTGGCGCCGGAACGGCTCGTCGACCGCCAACTCGTACAGGAACATCTCGGTGCCCTTGTCGGGATGGGTCGTCTCGACGCCGCTCACGAAGCCGGCGACCGCGTCGTCGACATAGGCGAGAAGGAGGTGGTGACCGGGTTCGGCGAGGAACTTCGACGTCCACCCTCGATCCGGC
>DASUEW010000336.1:0-2381 GCA_036274875.1 Ilumatobacteraceae bacterium | reverse complement strand
GATGCACGTCAAGCCGTGGCGTGGGACGGTCAGCGAGATCGCGTCCAGCGCCGGAACCGTGGCGCGCCGCGATCGGTAGACCTTCGACACCGCGTCCAGCGTGATGACGTCCGGTTCGGGCGGCGGGCCCGACGGCGTCGGGGTCGACGCCGTCAGTGGGTTCGATTCGACGAGTGTCATCAGCACGCCTCTCTCATCAGTATCCGGGCCTCATCAGAATCCGGGCACCGCCGGTTGGCCGGCGTCGGCGAGCACTTCGTTCAGCACGTCGAGCGCGTAGATGCCGGTGAGGTCGACCTCGTCGAGCAGATCGACCGCGATCGCGTCGTCGGCCGACTTCTGCAACGAGCTGGCCACCGGGTCGGTGGTGAACGTGAGGTTCGTCCATGCGCCGGCGAGCACGTCGTCGTCCATCCGCTTCTGCGTGATCGCCTCGATCCCGTCGTTGACGTACTGCTGCGACTCCTCGGCATTCGCATTGACGAAGTCCGTCGCCGCCACGTGACCTCGCAGGAGTCGCTTCACGACGTCGGGATGTTCGTAGAGGAACGTGGTCGCGACGATGAGGTGCGTGGTGACGTACTGCCCGTCCGGCCACAGGTCGCGCTCGTCGACGAGCACCGTGCCCGCGCCCTCCTGGATGAGGCGTGTCGCCCACGGCTCGGGAACCCAGGCGCCGTCGATGTCGCCGGCCTTGAACGAGTCGAGCGTGGCGCCGTTCTCCTGCGGTCGGATCGAGACGTCGCCACCACCGGACTCGTCGGCCGACAGGCCGTTGTGGTGCAGCCAGGCGCGCAATGCGACGTCTTGGGTGTTGCCCAGCGCCGGCGATGCGATGGTCGTTCCCGCCAGGTCGGCGGGAGACGTGATCTCCGGCTTCACGACGAGAAACGCACCGCCCGACGTGGCACCGGCCACGATCCGCAACGCCTCACCATCGGACTTGGCGAAGCCGTTGATGGCCGGGTTGGGACCGATGTACGTCGCGTCGATGGCGTCGGCGAACAGAGCCTCGACGGCCTCACCACCCGCGTTGAACGTCGACGTCTCGAGCGTCACGTCGTTGCCGAGTGCGTCGGCAATGATGCCGCTTTCGACGCCGACGAGCGCCGTCGCATGGGTGACATTCGGGAAGTACCCGAGGCGCAACGTCACGTGCTCACCCGGCACCGCCTCCGAGTTGCCGGGCACCGCCGAGTCGCCGGGCGTCGCAGTGTCGGCTGACGGTGACGCGCCGGCGTCGCCGTCGCCACAGCCGGCGGCGAGCGCGAGCACGGCGGCGACGCCGGCGGCAGTGGATCTGGCGACTCTCATGGGAACCTCAGGGGGTGAGTTCTGGAAGATACTTCCGACATCCGTGAATCCTGAGTATTATGATCAACAATTGTGGGAATCGCAAGCAGCCCGGGCTGCCAGCATCGGTCGGTGCCGCAGGGACCACCGAAGTCCAATGCCCAGACCGTCGAGCGGGCCGCGAGGTCCGAGGTCGTGCTCGCCGGACGTTGACGAGGCCGGTCACGACACTTGGCCGACTCTGACTACGGTTGCGCCACCGCACTGCCGCAGGAAGTCAGCACCCGTTCGCCGAGTGGCCATCGGCCGTTCACCCGAGCCTCGGATCGGCGTCACGTGGGCTTCCTACGGTCGCGGTACCAACCAGCGAACCGAACGTGAGGGGCAGATGATGCACGACACCGATGACATCCCGTCGAACCCGACAACGAACCCGCACCTGATCGACCTGATCGACGCCCGCCTCTCGCGCCGCACGGTGATCGGCGGCGCGATGGCCGCCGGCGTCGGCGTGTTCCTCGGGGGAGGCTTGGCATCCGGTTCCTCGCTCGCCGCGCCGGGCGCGCCAACTGCACTTCGAACGCCGGCGGCAAACCGGCCCTCGACTGGGAGTGGGCACGGGAAGCGCCGGGGCCTGCTCGGGTTCGACGAGGTTCCAGTCAGCGACGCCGACACCATCACCGTGCCGCCGGGCTACGCGTGGGATGTCCTCATCCCGTGGGGCACACCGCTGACTTCGACCACCGCCGCGTTCGCCGAGGATGCCTCGAACACGTCGCAGGACCAGGAGCATCAGGTCGGGTTCAACCACGACGGCATGCACTACTTCCCGCTCTCACATGGTCACCGGGGCAACCGGCGAGGACTTCTCGTGCTCAACCACGAGTACACCGACGCCAGCCAGATCTACAGCGCCGCCGCGGGCGCGACGATCACGCCGGATGCCGCGGGCCGGGAGAAGGTCGCCAAGGCTCTCGCCGGCCACGGCGTGACGGTCGTGGAGATCGAGAGGGGCCGCGACGGCGGGTGGGAGCACAAGGTCGACTCGCGCTACAACCGTCGCGTCACCGGGACGACGCCGATGCGGT
>DASUEW010000335.1:0-3079 GCA_036274875.1 Ilumatobacteraceae bacterium | reverse complement strand
ACCATCGCCTACCCCTGGTTGGCGTCAGCGGTCACCCGCGACCCGGTGCTCGTCGCCATGGTCATGGTGGCGCAACGGCTGCCGTGGCTGGTGTTCACACTCCCGGCCGGCGTGATCACCGATCGCGTCGACCGCCGCAGGGCGATGGTGGCGATGGACGTCTGCCGGTGCCTGCTCACACTGGCCGTCGCGTTCGCCGTGCTCGGCCGGCAGGGCAGCCTGCCCGATCCAGGCGAGGTCGACTCGGTCACGGGCACCCAGACCGGGCTGTACCTGATCGTGCTGCTGGCGACGTTGCTGCTCGGCATGGCCGAGGTGTTGCGCGACAACTCGGGGCAGACGATGATGCCGGCGCTCGTCGACAAAGCGCAGCTCGAGAAGGCCAACGGTCGGATGTGGAGCGCCGAAGGCGTCGCCAACCAGTTCGCCGGACCGCCCCTCGGATCGCTGCTGCTCGCGGTCGCGTTCTCGCTGCCGTTCTTCCTCGACGCGACCTCGTTCTTCGTGGCCGCCGCGCTCGTGTTCCTGATCCCGGGGACATTCCGGGCCGACGGCCACGAGACCCGCGAGACCAAGCCGTGGCGGGTGGAGCTCGCCGAGGGCTTCCGCTGGCTGTGGGGGCACAGCCTGCTGCGGCCGATGGCCATCATCCTCGGGATCATGAACGCGGCGACGATGATCTTCGGCTCGACGTTCGTGCTGTTCGCCCAGGAGGTGCTCGACGTCGGACCCCTGATCTTCAGCGTGATCGGCTTCGGCGGCGCGATCGGTGGCGTCGTCGGCGGTGTCGTCGCCGCCCACGTCACACGACGACTGGGTGCGGGGACGTGCCTGGCGCTCACGCTCAGCGGGACAGCCGTCGTCTCGGCGCTCATCGGGCTCTCCTCGCACTGGGCGCCGGTTCTCGTGCTGTTCGCCGTCTTGACGTTGCTCGGGATCGTCTGGAACGTGATCACCGTCAGCCTGCGGCAGTCGATCATCCCGTCCCACCTCCTCGGCCGGGTGAACAGCGTGTACCGCTTCTTCGCGTGGGGGATGCTGCCGATCGGCGCCGCGGTCGGTGGCCTCACGGTCGTCGTGGTCGATTCGTTCGCCTCACGTGAGTGGGCGCTGCGGGCGACGTTTCTCGTGTGCGCCGCGATCCACGTCTTGCTCTACGTGTGGGGGCGGGCATCGCTCACCACCGAGCGCCTCGAAGCGGCGCGGGCAGAGGCCTCGGTCAGCGCTCCGGCTTCCGACGACGCCACGCCGTGACCGCGTTGCCGGCGAGGCGGCCGGCTGTGCGACCCAGATCCTCTCCTCGGTCGCCGGTCGCCGCCGCCCGGCGCTGTTTGCGCTCCTGCTTCTCGGCGAAGTCCGAGTAGAACCACACGAAGCCGTACACGAACGCGATCCCGATCATGATCGCCCGCGTACCGACGTCGACGTCGACCCAGGGCTGGACGGCGGCGACGACCACGAATGCGATCGCGACCAGGTCGAGCACCCGGTGGAGCCGGCGCCCGACGAGGCGGAACGCGCCGAGCGGCCCGATCGCCACGGCCGCGTTCAACAGCACGACTCCGCCGACGACGGCCGGCACCAGCGGCTCGGGACCCTGGAGCCCGGTGGCGACCAGGATCAGGCCGATCATGTACTCGACGAGTTGGTGAAGCCAGAACGGGCGCTGCGCTCGACCAGACATCGGCGACACGCTAGACCCGGTAACGACAAGACCCCGGGTCCGTGGGGACCCGGGGTCGTCGGGGGAAATCGTGCAACCGCTCCGCCCGTGCGGTTATTCCTTCATCGTGGGTTTTGGCATCGTGGGTTTTGGCATCGTGAGTTTTGGCACCGTGACGTGGTCACATCATTCCGGGCATGCCACCCATGCCGCCCATTCCACCGCCGCCGCCGGCGGCGCTCGGTGGCTCAGGCTTGTCGGCGACGAGGCACTCGGTGGTGAGCACGAGGGCCACGATCGACGCCGCGTTCTGCAACGCCGCCCGGGTCACCTTGGCCGGGTCGGTGATGCCGGCCTTCACCAGGTCGGTGATCTCACCGGTGGTGGCGTTGAGCCCGATCGGGCCGGCCTCGGCCTCGATCCGGTTGACCATCACGGAGCCTTCCATGCCGGCGTTCTCGGCGATCAGCCGGGCCGGAGCGAGGAGCGCCTCCCAGACGATGCGGGCGCCCGTCGCCTCGTCGCCGGCGAGCGACGAAGCCACCGCCGCGACCGAGTCGCGGGCTCGGATGAGAGCGACGCCACCACCGGCGACGACACCCTCTTCGATGGCAGCGCGGGTCGCCGAGACGGCGTCTTCGATGCGGTGCTTCTTCTCCTTCAGCTCGACCTCGGTGGCCGCGCCGACCTTGATGACGGCAACTCCGCCGGCCAGCTTGGCGAGACGCTCCTGGAGCTTCTCGCGGTCCCAGTCGGAATCCGTGTTGTCGATCTCGGTCTTGATCTGGTTGATCCGGCCCTTGACGTCGTCCTCGGTCCCTCCACCATCGACGATGGTGGTGGTGTCCTTGGAGATGATGACGCGCTTGGCGGTACCGAGCAGGTCGAGCGTGACGTTCTCGAGCTTGAGCCCGACGTCCTCGCTGATGACCTGGGCACCGGTCAGCACGGCCATGTCCTGCAGCATCGCCTTGCGCCGGTCGCCGAAACCGGGAGCCTTGACCGCGGCGGCGTTGAACGTGCCGCGGATCTTGTTCACGACGAGCGTGGCGAGCGCCTCGCCGTCGACGTCCTCGGCGATCGCGACGAGCGGCTTCCCCGTCCCGAGCACCTTCTCGAGCAGGGGCAGGAGCTCCTGTGCGCTCGAGATCTTCTTGTTCACGAGCAAGACGTAGGGCTCCTCGTAGACGCCCTCCATCCGATCCTGGTCCGTGATGAAGTATGGCGAGATGTAGCCCTTGTCGAACTGCATGCCCTCGGTGAACTCGAGCTCGATGCCGAAGGTGTTGGACTCCTCGACGGTGATGACGCCGTCCTTGCCGACCTTGTCGAGCGCCTCGGCGATCGTCTCGCCGATGGCCGGGTCGGCCGCCGAGATCGAGGCGACCTGGGCGATCTCGTCCTTGGACTCGACCT
>DASUEW010000334.1:0-5036 GCA_036274875.1 Ilumatobacteraceae bacterium | reverse complement strand
TCGGCGACTTCAGCCTCATCTGGCACGTCGCGAGCATCGTGCGCGGCATCCGCACGCGGCGACTCGATCAAGTCGTCGCGCTCGCGGTTGCGTTGGGTGCCGAGAGCCTGATCGTCAACCAGGGGATCAAGCGCATCTTCCGCCGCGCCCGGCCGACGACCAGCGGCGATCCGCGGTTCACCGTGCGTGAGCCGAGCACGTCGGCGTTCCCGAGCGGCCACGCCAGCGCGGCAGCGTTCACGGCGACGATCCTCGGCGCGTGGGACGGCCCGCGCGCGCGTCCGCTGTGGTGGGCGCTGGCGGCGATCGTCGGGACGAGCCGTGCCTACGTGCGCATCCACCACGCGTCCGACGTGATCGCCGGCGCCCTCGTCGGGGCGGGTCTCGGCGCGATCGCCACTCGCCTGCTGCGCCGGACGGGAATTTGCTGACACCGCGCTGGTTGAATGGACCGATGACCTATTCGTTCGCGATCACGTACGACTACCGTTGCCCATACGCCCGGATCGCGAGCGACCACGTTGTCACCGGGTTGCGCGGCGGCGCCGACTGGGACGTCACGTTCCTGCCGTTCTCGCTGAGTCAAAACCACGTCGAAGACGGTGCGCCGAGCGTGTGGGAGCAGCCCGACCAGGATTCGGGCATCGTGGCCATGCAGGCCTCGATCGCGATCCGCGACACCCAGCCCGAGCGATTTCTCGACGCCCACCACGCGCTGTTCGAGCACCGCCACGCGGCGGCCGGCGACCTGCGCGAGCGCGATGTGCTGACCGGCGTGTTCGCCGGGGTCGGCCTCGACGCCGACGCCGTGTGGGGCGAGGTCGACTCCGGGCGTCCGCTGGCGACGATCGAGAAGGAGCACACCCAGTTCGTCGAGAGTCATCACGTGTGGGGCGTCCCGACGTTCATCGTCGGTGACCGGGCGGTGTTCGTCCGCCTCCTCGAGGGGCCCGAGGGTGACGGTGTGGTCGCGACGCGCACCATCGAACGGCTGCTCGACCTGATCGAGTGGCCGAACCTCAACGAGTTCAAGCACTCCAGCATCCCGCGTTGACGGTGTGACCTGACAACGAGAGCGGGCCGGCGTCAAATCGACCGGCGAGGTCCTGTGGCCTAACGTGCTGATGATGTCTGAGCTCTACTTCGACCGGAGGATGAGCGACGTCGAGGGACTGATGTGGCGCCTCGAGAAGGACCCGTACCTCACGTCGACGTTCGGCAACGTGACGATCCTCGATCGCAAGCCCGACGTCGATCTGCTGCGCCGCCGGTTCGAGCGGGCGAGCTTCGCGATCCCGAGGCTCCGTCAACGCGTGCAGCCGGCGCCCGGCAGCGTGTCGCCGCCGACGTGGGTCGAGGACCCCGACTTCTCGATCGAGAACCACGTGCGCCACATCGCGCTCCCCAAGCCGGGATCGATGCGCCAGCTGCTCGACCTGGCGAGCCTGATCGTCGCCGATCCGTTCGATCGCACGCGCCCGCTCTGGCAGTTCGTGCTCGTCGACGGACTCCGGGGCGGCAAGTCGGCCCTCATCCAGAAGATGCACCACACCGTCACCGACGGTGAGCGCGGCGTCCAACTCTCGCTGCAGTACCTCGACTTCGAGCGCGACGCGCCCGACCGACCGCCGCTCGTGGCGCCCGACTCCTCCGAGCCCGAGCCGCCCGGTACAGGTGGCGGCGACGGGGTTCATGCATTCATCGCCGGGAGCCTGCGCCTGCCACTCGGCGTGGCGCGCCAGGTTCGCGACCTGCTCGCCGATCCGACCAGCCTGCCGAACGCCGGCGCCGCGGCCGCCAGCACGTTGCGCGGCATCGTCTCGCAGCTCAGCGACACCGACAAGGCCCGTTCCCCGTTATGGACGGCGCGGTCGCTGCGCCGCCACATCGAGGTCACCCGAGCCCCGTTCCGCGAGACGAAGGACGCCGCGGCGCGCCTCGGAGGCACCATCAACACGGCGTTCCTGACGGCCGCCGCCGACGCGGCGTCGAAGTACCACGTCGAGATGGGGAGCCCGACGGAAACGCTGCGGGCGTCGATGGCCGTCAGCACGCGCACCGAATCGTCCGGCGCCAACGCTTTCTCGGTGGTCCGGATGCTCGTCCCGACCGCCGAGATGCCGATCGCCGAGCGCTTCGCTGCCATCCACGAGGCCACTGCCGTCGCCAAGGATCAGAGCAAGTCGGCCGGGCTCGACACGCTCGCCGCGGTGGCCTCGGCGCTGCCGACGAGCGTCGTCACCCGGCTCGCCCGCCAGCAGACCCAGACCGTCGACTTCGCCACGTCGAACGTCAGGGGAGCTCCGATGGAGATGTACGTGGCGGGCGCCCAGCTGCTCGAGAACTATGCCATCGGCCCGCTCGCCGGCGTGGCGTTCAACGTCACGATGCTGTCGTACCTCGGCAGCCTCGACATGGGGATCAACATCGACGCCGCGGCTGTCGAGGATCCGGAGCTGCTGAAGCGTTGCCTCGACCGCTCCCTCGCCGAGTTGCTCAAGGTCTGATCAAGATCTGATCGGGATCTGGTCGCGCGGACAACGCCGAACACGTACTCGAACGCGTCGTTCAGAGGCGAACACCCGGTTCGGGCGGCGGCGACGAAGGAGCTTCGCCGCCCGCTCATGACAGAGGCGCTGCGCCTCCCGCTCACGATCTAGACGGGTTCGACGGGCTTGGTGGTGAGCAGCGTCCGGACGTCGAGGAGGACGTCGGCGACCTCGCCGGACGACATCAACTCGCGGGACATGATCTGGCCGAGGGCCTGATCGATCACACTCAGCGCCTCTCGGATGACCGCGTCGCTCGCGCCCAGCGCGTCGCTCACTCCGACCACGGAGCGCGGCGCGCCCGTGAGCGGGTCGAACTGCATGGTGAGATCCTGATCGGTCATCCCCGAACACGGTATCCGCCTTTTCTCGATCGCGCGCGCACCTACGATGGCCCGCATGGAGCTCGACGGGAAACACGTGGTCGTCACGGGTGCGGCGCGAGGAATCGGCGCGGCACTCGCGCGACGATTCCACCAGGCGGGCGCTCACGTGGTCGTCGCCTATCGCGAGGGTCTTTCGGCGATCCTCGACGAGTTGCCCGGTTCGGTCGGTGTGACCAAGGACATAGGCACCGAGGCCGGCAACATCGACCTGATCCGCGCCGCCGAGGATGCCTTCGGACCGATCGATCTGTTCTTCGCCAACGCGGGCGTCGGCACCGGCGGCGATCCGATGACGCCCGACGACGCATGGAACACCGCGTTCGACATCAACGTGCACGCCCACCGATGGGCGGCGCGGCACCTCCTGCCCGGATGGCTCGCCCGCGGCGAGGGCTACTTCTGCTCGACCGCCTCGGCCGCCGGCCTGCTCGCCCAGATCGGGTCGGCGCCCTACAGCGTGACCAAGCACGCGGCCGTGGCGTTCGCCGAGTGGATGAGCATCACGTACGGCGACCAGGGGATTCGCGTCAGCTGCCTGTGCCCGCAGGGCGTCAACACGGCGATGCTGAACGGCAGCGACGACGAGCGCGCCGGCGGCGCCGGGCTCGGTGGCAATCTCGGTGGCAACGTCGTGCGGCTCGCCGGCGTCGTGCTCGAACCCGACGATGTGGCGGCGGTCGTCCATGAGGCGATCCGAGCCGAGCGGTTCCTCATCCTCCCCCACCCGGAGGTCGCCGAGTACATGCAGCGCAAAGCCGCCGACCCCGACCGCTGGCTCGCCGGCATGCGCAAGCTCCAGCGCCGAGTGCTCGATGCCTGACGCCTCGACGCGGCTGTGCGATGACTGATCCGGAGATGCTCGACCGGCTCGGCCTGCGTGCCGGCGAGCCGATCCGGTTCCGTCGCGGCGAACGTGGGCGATGGATCGTCGGACGGGTCGCGGGCATCGCTGCCGACGGCAGCATCACGCTGCACGACCCCGACGGCTCCGCGCGATCGATGCGCCCCGAACGGGTCGAGGTCCGCCGTCCCGGCGCGAAGGGCCGACTCCGCTGGCAGCTCGTGAGCGACGTCGCCACCACCTGGGAGCAACTCGAGTTGTTCTGACCCTTCAGAATTGCGTCCGTCGTCCAACCCCAGTTCTGTCTGCTTCATTCGGCGCGTGGGTTCATCTGAAGCAGACAGAACGGTGGGAGGGGGGTGGGTCAGCGGCCGCCGGAGCAGTTGACGATCGCACCGTTCACGTATGCCGCCGCGTCCGAGGCGAGCCACATGATCGTCGCCGCGACCTCCTCGGCCGTGCCGACGCGCCGCATCGGGACGTCCGCCGACAGGCGCGCTGCTCGCCCCGGCTCGCCGGTGCTGGCGTGGATCTCGGTGTCGATCAGCCCCGGGCGCACCGCGTTGACGCGGATCCCCTCACCCCCGACCTCCTTGGCGAGACCGATCGTCAGCGTGTCGATCGCGCCCTTGCTCGCCGCGTAGTCGATGAACTCGTCCGGGCTGCCGAGGTAGGAGGCTGCCGATGACACGTTGACGATCGATCCGCCCAGGCCGCCGTGTCGTGTCGACATCCGCTGCACGGCCTCACGTGCGCACAGGAACGCACCGATGACGTTCACGTCGAACACCTCGCGCAAGCGCCCGTACGGATAGGTGTCGAGCCGGGCCTGGGGATGCAGGATCCCGGCGTTGTTGACGAGGATGCTCGGTTGGCCGAGCTCGGCGGCCGCGATGTCGAACATCCGCTTCACGTCGGCCTCGACGGCGACGTCGGCCGGCACCGCGATCGCCTGCACCCCCGCCGCCCGGCAATCGCCGACGACCACTTCGGCCGCCACGGCATTTCTGACGTAGTTGACCACCACGTCGATGCCCTTCGCCGCGGCGTGCCGAGCCGTCGCCGCTCCGATCCCGCGGCTCGCTCCGGTGATCAGGGCGACGCCGGTCATGTTGCGATTGTTGCATCCCGGGACCCGCCGGCTCGGAAGGGCACATCTCGACCTTTCGAAACAGGCCGTTGCGGGTAGGTTCGGGGGGTGGACCACACCCAGATCGCGGAGCGACTGCTCGATGGACGTGCGGCGGCGGGGGCGCCAGC
>DASUEW010000333.1:0-6290 GCA_036274875.1 Ilumatobacteraceae bacterium | reverse complement strand
AGCCGACGAGCCGGTCGAGCAGGCCGAGCAGTTGCTCGACGTCGGCGAGGTGGAGGCCGGTCGTCGGCTCGTCGAGGACGTAGACGCCGCCCTTCTCGCCCAGATGGGTAGCCAGCTTGAGCCGCTGCCGCTCGCCGCCGGACAGGGTGGTGAGTGGCTGGCCCAGGCTGAGGTAGCCGAGCCCGACGTCGGCCAGCCGGGCCAGGATGGCGTGGGCGGCCGGGGTGTGCGCCTCGCCGGCGCCGAAGAACTCTTCGGCCTCGATCACCGACATCGCGAGCACCTCGCTGATGTCGCGGCCGCCGAGTTTGTAGTCCAGCACCGACGCCTCAAAACGCTTCCCCTCGCAGTCCTCGCAGGTGGTGGCGACGCCGGCCATCGTCGCCAGGTCGGTGAAGATCACACCAGCGCCATTGCAGGTCGGGCAGGCACCGTCCGAGTTGGCGCTGAACAGCGCCGGCTTCACGCCGTTGGCCTTGGCGAACGACTTGCGGATGGGTTCGAGCAGACCGGTGTACGTGGCCGGGTTGCTCCGACGCGAGCCGCGGATCGCGCTCTGGTCGACTGACACCACCCCCTCGTCGGTGGGTAACGACCCGTGCACGAGCGAGCTCTTGCCCGAGCCCGCGACGCCGGTGATCACGCACAGCACCCCGAGCGGGATGTCGACGTCGACCTTCTGCAGGTTGTTCGCCGTCGCGCCGCGGATCTTCAGCGCGCCGGTGGGTGTGCGCATGGTCGGCTTGAGCGACGCTCGATCGTCGAGGTGGCGCCCGGTGATGGTCGTGCTGGCCCGCAGCCCGTCGACGGTGCCCTCGAAGCAGACGGTCCCGCCGGCCGTTCCGGCGCCGGGACCGAGGTCGACCACGTGGTCGCCGATCGCGATCGTCTCCGGCTTGTGCTCCACGACCAGGACCGTGTTGCCCTTGTCCCGCAGCTGCAACAGCAGGACGTTCATCCGCTGGATGTCGTGGGGGTGCAGCCCGATGGTCGGCTCGTCGAAGACGTAGGTGACGTCGGTGAGCGAGGAGCCGAGGTGGCGCACCATCTTGGTGCGCTGCGCCTCGCCGCCCGACAGCGTGCCCGACGGCCGGTCGAGCGACAGGTAGCCCAGCCCGATCTCCACGAACGACTCGAGGGTGTGCAGCAATTTGGCGAGCAACGGCGCGACCGACGGCGCCTCGAGGCCACGGACCCAGTCGGCGAGGTCGCTGATCTGCATCGCGCAGGCATCGGCGATGTTGATCTTGCCGATCTTCGAGGAGCGGGCCGCCTCACTGAGCCGGGTGCCGCCACATTCGGGGCAGGCGGTGAACGTCATCGCCCGATCCACGAAGGCGCGGATGTGCGGTTGCAGCGCGTCGACGTCCTTGGACAGGAACGACTTCTGGATGCTCGGGATCAGACCGGCGTAGGTGAGGTTGATGCCCTCGACCTTGATCTTGGTCGGCTCCTTGTAGAGGAGGTCGTTCAGCTCCTGCTTGGTGAACTTGCGGATCGGCTTGTCGGTGTCGAAGAAGCCGCACCCGTTGAAGATGCGGCCGTACCAGCCGTCCATGCTGTAGCCCGGGATCGTGATCGCACCCTCGTTGATCGACTTGGAGTCGTCGTACAGCTGAGTGAGGTCGATGTCCTCCACCCTTCCCATGCCCTCGCAGCGCGGGCACATGCCGCCGGTGCGGCTGAAGCTCCGCCGTTTCGTCTCGCCCTTGACGGTGATCGTGCCGGTCGCCCGCACGGAGGCGACATTGAAGGAGAACGCGTTGGGCGAGCCGATGTGGGGCTTGCCGAGTCGGCTGAAGAGGATGCGCAGCATCGCGTTGGCATCGGTGGCGGTGCCGACGGTGGAGCGGGCGTTGGCGCCCATGCGCTCCTGGTCGACGATGATCGCGGTGGTCAGCCCGTCGAGCACGTCGACGTCGGGCCGCGCCATCGTCGGCATGAAGCCCTGCACGAAGGCGCTGTAGGTCTCATTGATCAGCCGCTGCGACTCGGCGGCGATGGTGCCGAACACGAGCGAGCTCTTGCCGGAGCCGGAGACGCCGGTGAACACCGTCAGCCGCCGTTTCGGGAGCTCGACGCTGATGTCCTTGAGGTTGTTCACGCGCGCGCCGTGGACGCGGATCAGATCGTGGCAGTCGGCCGCGTGCAGCGCAGACGCCCTCGTGTCGCTCGCCTTGGTCTTGCTCATGATGTCTCCATCAGTATCACGGGCAGCATCACGGGCCGCCTTCACGGTCTCGTCGACGTCGCCCGGCGTTCAGGCGTCGGCGCGCCACCGTCGACGCTCGGGCAGCTCGACGTCGCCGTATCCGTTGCAGCGCACCTCGTTCGGTCGCAGCTCGAACAGCACGTAGCGGTCGGCGGGGACGTAGCTGGCAGCGGCGACCACCGTCGTCCGCACGGCGGCGTCGTCGACGGAGTGCCCGGTGCCGCTCAGCGAAGCCTCGCCGCCGGTCCCCGCGTTGTCCGGCACGCCGTTGTGAAGGGCGAACCACCCGCGCTCGCGGAGGTCGGCGGCCTTGGGTGACGTCGGCTCCATGAACAGGTAGAGCCCGTCGGCAGTGAAGATCGGCGAGACCGGGTGGACCCGGGGCGCGCCGGTCGCCCGCACGGTCGCCAGGTACGACGGCGCGGCCAGCAGCCGCTCCGCAACGAACGCAGCCAGCTCCGGTTCGGCGCCGGCGAAGGCGCCCCAGGTCGTCATGGCCGGTGATGCGCTGACGACGGTCAGGCCTGGGCGATGCGGACGAGGTTGCCCGAGGGGTCGCGGAACGCGCAGTCGCGCGCGCCCCAGGGCTGGGACACCGGCTCCTGGAGCACCTCGGCGCCCGACGCCCGCACCTTCTCGAACGTGGTGTCGAGGTCGTCGGAGCGGAAGATCGCAGCCTGCAGCGACCCCTGCGTCACGAGCGACAGGAGTGCGTCGCCCTCGGCCTGCGAACGACCGCCGTGCGGCTGGAACAGGACGATGTCGACGTCCTGGTCCGGCGCGCCGACCGTGACCCAGCGGAAGCCGTCGGACGCGACGTCGTTGCTGACCTCGAGGCCGAGCGCGTCGCGGTAGAAGCCGAGCGCGGCGTCGGGGTCGTGGACGGGGATGAACATTGCGGAGACCGTGACTGCCATGCGACGACCGTAGGAGCACCAACCGGTCGCGTGCTTCTCCGATCCTGCTCGGTGTCCGCGCCGGTCGGGCATCGGGTGCACCGGCCATGGCCCCGTCCGGAGCCGACCCGCCGGCGCAAGTCGGCAGCGTTCAGACCGTGACCGTGGTACGCCGAGGTCGTGTGGCGACCATGCTCACGCACGACGGGACGACCTCGAGGTCGCGGTGGTCGCGCGCGCGGTACTGCGACGGCGTCTGGCCGACGATCTCGGTGAAGCGCGAACTGAACGAGCCGAGCGACGTGCACCCGACGGTGACGCAGGTGTCGGTGACCGGCATCCCCTGACGCAGGAAAGCCTTCGCGCGCTCGATTCGTCGCGTCATGAGATACGTGTAGGGCGTCTCGCCATACGCCGCACGGAACTTGCGCGAGAAGTGCGCGGGCGACATGAGCGCGGCGCGCGCCATGGCCGGGACGTCGAGGGGCTGCGCGTGGTTGCGGTCGATGAGGTCGCGTGCCCGACGCAGGTGTACGAGGTCGGCCATCTCGTCGGGCGTCATGCCGACGATGGTACGCGACCGATCGCGCGACACGCGACGACGGGGCGGGGCATGATCACGGCATGGCACACACGTTGATCAGCGCTCCCGCGAGCGAAGTGGCAGTTCAGCCCGGTGCGGTCGTCTCCAAGGTCATCCACCGGGGCGACGAATTGGACGTCACCGTGTTCGGCTTCGACACCGGCGAGCAGCTCACCGAGCACCAAGCGGCACGCGCCGCCGTGGTCCAGGTCCTGTCCGGACGGCTTCGCTTCATCGTCGACGGCGAGGAGCTCGACCTCGCCGGCGGGTCGTGGTTGCACATGGCCCCCGGCGCACCCCACTCGCTCGTTGCGATCGAACCGACCGTGATGTTGTTGACGCTCTTCGGTTCCTGAACGCAGAGCCGGACGCTTACGGCACGAGGACGAGCTTTCCAGTCGCCGCGGTTTGTTCGAGCATCTCGTGTGCGCGGCGGGCCTCGGTGAGCGGGAGGCGCTCGGCGACGACGGGGTGGATCTTGCCCGCACGAAGGAGCTCGAGCAGCGCGCCGAAATCCTCCCGGAACCAGTCCGGGTAGCGGGGACCTCCACCTACCGGAAGCGCGCGGCGACCAACCGCGACGGGAAGCACTTGATGGCGGTCGCCCCGCAGCTTCTGGATCCGGTAGGCGAGCACCCGCCGGCGGGGCGAGAGCAGGTCCCAGAGCCACAGGGTCGCGATCGCCGCGTACCACTCGATCCACCGTCGCCGGCTCTTGCGCCCGTTCACCAATGTGGAGTACGCGCCGAACACGACAAGCCGTCCCCCGGGACGCAAGGTGCGGAACGAGCGCAGCGAAAGGGGGCCGCCGAGCCCGTCGATCACCACGTCCACACCCCTGCCGGGCAGGTTGCGCATCTGGGTGACGAAGTCCTCGTGCTGGTAGTCGATCGACACCGCGCCCAGCCGCTCGACGGCGGGGCAGTCGCGTGCCGAAGCGGTGCCGTAGAGGTGCAGTCCGGCCAGCGCTCCGAGCTCGAGGACCGCGGTGCCGACCCGACCGGCAGCGCCGTGAACGAGCACGGTCTCGCCAGTTTGCACCTTCGCCATGCGGTGGAGTACCTGGTAGGCCGTCACGTAGGTCAACACGAGGCTCACGACGTCGGCGGGGTCGAGGTCCTCAGGCACCTGGACCACGTCCGCCTCCGGCAGGCAGACCCGCTCGGCGTAGGCACCCCACACCGTCAGCGCTGCGACGCGGTCTCCCTCCCGACACCTCGAGCAGCCCGGGCCGAGCTCCTCGACGACACCGACGAACTCGTAGCCGGGCGTGAACGGCGGCTTGGGAGCGCCGAGGTACGTGCCGGCACGCAACTGCGAATCGGTGAACGACACCCCTGCGGCCAGAACCCGGACGCGAACTTCTCCCGGCCCCGGTCGAGGATCGTCGTCCTCCACCACCCGCAACACCTCGGGTCCACCGAACTGATCGACGACGACACGCTTCATCGCGCACCCCTGTCCGTGCTCGTACCGAGTGCGGCTGTCCCCTGCCGCGATTGCAGTGTCATGGACGCGCCGGAGAAGTGTGTGCGGTAGAGGCGAAGGTCCCTTTTCGCGACCGCCGCATCATGGCGTGCAGCAGGCGTCGCCGCGCCAGGCCTCGCGTCCTTCCTTGAGCGCGACGGCGGCGATCACGAGCCCGGCGAGTGGGTCGGCCCACCACCAACCAAAGGCCGCATTGACCGACAGCCCGACGAGCAGGACGGCCGACATGCACGTGCACAGCAGCGTCTGTTTGGAGTCGGCCACCGCGCTCGCCGAGCCGAGCTCGCGGCCTGCTCGGCGTTGCGCGTAGGACAGGAACGGCATGATCAGCAAGGAGACGGCGGCAAGCACGATCCCGACCGTCGAGGCGTCGGGCTCGTGCCCTTCGATCAGGGCGCGTACGGACTCGACGGTCACGTACGCGGCGAGCGCCAGGAACGAGAACGCGATCACGCGCAGGGCGGTTCGTTCGCGGGATTCGGGATCGACGGCGGAGAACTGCCAGGTGACGACCGCGGCCGAACCGACCTCGATCATCGAGTCGAGGCCGAATCCGACCAGCGCCGTCGATCCGGCGACCGTGCCCGCCGTGATCGCGATCGCGCCTTCGATCACGTTGTAGGTGATGGTCGCCGCCACCAGGAGCCGCACGCGGCGGTTGAGTAGCAGGCGGCGCTCGTCAGGGACACGGGTCGTCACAGCTTGGCGATCATGGGAGCACTGGTCGATGTCCGCCGGTTCGCCCACCGCCCTGATTGTAAAGCCGTCGCTGAACCGCCGCCGCTGGTCGAAGACCTGTTGACCTTCAGGTCGACACGAAGGTTTATCGTGGCGACGCAGTGACGACCGGACTGAGGATCAAGGAGGTCGCCGACGCCAGCGGCTTCTCCGCGTCGACCTTGCGGTACTACGAACAGATCGGCCTGCTGCCCGAGGCGTCGCGGACGCCGGCCGGCTACCGGATGTTCGATGAGCGCACGCTGGACCGGCTGGCGTTCATCGCTCGCGCCAAGCGACTCGGTTGCAGTCTGGAGGAGATCACCGGCCTGATCACGGCCTGGGACGGTGGTCAGTGCGGACCGGTCCAGGACCAGCTGCGCCACCTCGTGGC
>DASUEW010000332.1:0-4896 GCA_036274875.1 Ilumatobacteraceae bacterium | reverse complement strand
CATCACGCTGCCGACGTTCGCCCAACTCGAGGATCCGTCGACCTTCGACCACGCCACCAAGGTCGGCGACGCCGACCCGCAGGGGCCCGACGCCCGCAACCTCTGGCGGGTCCACTGGTACAACGACCTCGCCGGCAACCGCGTCGATGTACCGGACCACGTCGTGCTGCCGTCGAGCCTCACCGGCGTCGAGAGCCCGATCATCGTCGTGTTCGGCGACCGCTTCCCGATGATCACCGCCCACAAGGTGCTCGCCGCCTACGCATGCCTCGCACCGCGGGTCGTCACCGGGCAGTTCGACCCCACCCGCCACCGGGCCATCTGGCCATCCACGGGCAACTACGCACGCGGTGGCATCGCGATCAGCCGCATCATGGCCAGCCGCGGCGTGGCGATCCTGCCCGAGGGCATGAGCCAGGAGCGTTTCGAGTGGCTGAACCGCTGGTGCGAGAACCCGGCGGAGGACGTGATCCGCACCTACGGCACCGAATCGAACGTGAAGGAGATCTACGACGCCTGCAACGAGCTGGCGAAGGATCCGGGCAACTTCGTGCTCAACCAGTTCAGCGAGTTCGGCAACCACCTCGGCCACTACACGGTCACCGGTCGCGCCCTCGGGCACGTGTTCGAGACGGTCCGTGACGCGACGGGCCGCGACCTGCGGCTGGCGGCGTTCACGTCGGCCACCGGGTCGGCGGGCACGATCGCCGCCGGCGACCTGCTGAAGGACGAGTACGGCACGCGGATCGTCGCCGTCGAGGCCCTCGAGTGCCCGACGATGCTCGAGAACGGGTTCGGTGAGCACAACATCCAGGGCATCGGTGACAAGCACATCCCGTTGATCCACAACGTGATGAACACCGATGTCGTGTGCGCGATCAGCGATCGTGCCACCGACGACCTCGACGTGTTGTTCAACAGCGCCGCCGGCCGCGAGTACCTCGCCGACCGCAAGTCGATCGGCACCGACGTCATCGACGCGCTCGGCCACTTCGGGTTCTCGAGCACGTGCAACGTGCTCGCCGCGATCAAGACCGCCAAGCTGCTCGACCTCGGGGCCGACGACGCGATCGTCACGGTGGCGACCGATGGAGGTGCGATGTACCCGAGCGAGCGGGCCAAGACGCTGGCCAGCCGCTTCAGCGGGGACTTCGACGCGGTCGACGCCGGCGAGATCTTCGGCGAGCACCTCGCCGACGTCACGACTGAACACATGATCGAGTGCACGGAGGCCGACCGGCGGCGGATCTTCAATCTCGGCTACTACACGTGGGTCGAGCAGCAGGGCACGCCGTTCGAGCTGTTCGAGCAGCGCCGCGGCCAGGAGTTCTGGCGCGGGCTGCGCCGTTACATCGGCGTCTGGGACGAGATGATCACCGACTTCAACGCACGTACCGCGGCAGGCAGCTGAGCTCGGGCCGAACTCGTCATGTTGAAAGACTGATGCTGAACGTCGTTGGCTTCCGGTGCGCGGTGTGCGCGGCGACCGTCGACGTCGCGACGCCCTTGCCATGGCGTTGCCCGCACGCGATCGGCGGCGACCGTCACCACGTGTTGCAGATCGTGCGGCGGATGGCCCCGCTGCGCGGTGCGGAGGATCTCAACCCGTTCGTGAGCTACGACGTCGAGTTGGCGTGGGCCGCGTTCGCCGAAGCCAACGGCATGACTGTCGATGCCAGGACCGCGCTCGTCCGCGAGCTCGACGAGGCGATTCGAGAGGTCGACGGCACCGGGTTCCACGTCACGCCGTTCGCACGATCCGACTCGCTGTCCGCCGCGCTCGGGTTCAGCACCGATGGCGGTGTGTGGGTCAAGGACGAGACAGGCAACGTGGCGGGGAGCCACAAGGCACGTCACTTGTTCACGGTGCTGTTGCATCTCCGGGCGGCCGAGTTGCTCGGGCTCGCGCCCTGGTCGTCGTCGTCGTCCGGTCGCCCGAGGGTGGCGATCGCATCCTGCGGCAACGCGGCGCTGGCCGCGGCCACGCTCGCCCACGCCGCAGGGTGGCCGATCGAGGTCTTCGTGCCCGAATGGGCTGACCCGGCCGTCGTCGCTCGTCTCGTTGAACTGCGTGCCGTGATCACGACGTGCGAACGTCGGGCCGACGACCCGCCCGGCGATCCGACGATCCTGCGGT
This sequence comes from Ilumatobacteraceae bacterium, assembly GCA_036274875.1. Classification (GTDB taxonomy): domain Bacteria; phylum Actinomycetota; class Acidimicrobiia; order Acidimicrobiales; family Ilumatobacteraceae; genus JALOLG01. The sequence goes on along the minus strand of DASUEW010000332.1, from coordinate 2,759 downwards.
TCCGTGAGGCGGTCGATGCCGGAGCGATTCCGTTCTCGGTGCAGGGGCCGGAGAACACGCTGTGCCTCGACGGCGGGCGGACGATCGGGTGGGAGATGAGTGAGGTTCCCGACACCGACCTGGACGGCCAGGCGCCCGACCGCGTGTTCGTGCAGGTGGGAGGTGGGGCGTTCGCCGCGTGTGTCGGCGCGGCGTACCGGGCGGCCGGCATCCATCCACTGGTCCATGCGGTGCAGGCCGAAGGCAACGCCCCGCTCGCGCTGGCGTGGGACCGGGCGCGTGGTGACGACCATCCGGAGCGTCGCTGGGCCGAGATCATGACGGCGTGGCCTGGGCCGCGCTCGATCGCCGACGGCATCCTCGACGACGAGACCTATGACTGGATCGGCGTGTTCGAGGCGATGAAGGGCTGCGGCGGGACGCCCGTGGTCGCGCCCGAGGAGCTGATCGCGCGAGCGCACGAGCTGGCGTCGTCGACCGGGATCAACGTCAGCCCCACCGGCAGCGCCGGACTCGCGGGGCTGCTGGCGATCCGTGACCAGGTAGACGACGGTGAACGGGTCGCGGTGATCTTCTCCGGTGTCGCCCGCTGAAGTGCGATGAGCGCCGAGCTACCGGTCGTCACGAACCGACAGCTACAACGAGCCGTGCTGGCCCGCCAACTCCTGCTCGAGCGGGCGTCGACATCAGTGCCCGACGCGCTCGAACGGGTCGCCGGCCTGCAATCGCAGTACGCCCCGACGATGTACGTCGGGCTGTGGTCGCGCCTCAGGGCCTTTGCGCGCGACGACCTGACTCGCGCGCTCGAGCGACGTTCGGTGGTGCAAGGCACGATGATGCGCTCGACGATCCACCTCGTCTCGGCTACTGACTACTGGCCGCTCAACCTCGCCATTCGCGACCGGCGTCGATCGTGGTGGCTGCGCCTCCCCAGTACAACCCACAGCGACGACGAGATGCAACGGGCGGCCGAGCGCTTGCGGATCCGGCTCGCGTCCGACGGTCCCCTGGGCGCCGCGGACCTCGCGACCGTCGTCGGGCCAGAAGCAAACGGGGTGGGGCTGTGGCTCGACCTGGTCAGGGTCCCCCCTTCCGGCACCTGGGAGCGGCGGCGCGCCGACCTGTACGAGGCGGCCGCCCACTGGATCGGACCCGCCCCCGACATGACGACGGCCGAGGCCGTCGACCACCTGGTGCGCCGCTATCTCACCGGGTTCGGTCCGGCGACCGTCAACGAGATCGCCAGCTGGGCCGGCCTGACTGCGCGGGAGATCGCCCCAGCCGCGGATCGGGTCGCCGAGCGCGAGTTCCGGTCCGAAGACGGCAAGCGGCTCGTCGATCTCGCCGACCAGCCCCTGCCGGCACCTGACACGCCGGCGCCACCCCGATTCCTTTCGACCTGGGAGGCGATCCTGCTCGTGCACGCCCGCCGGGCCGGTGTGATTCGCGAAGAAGACCGTCCACGCATCTTCAGCACGAAGCTCCCGCAGTCGCTGAACACGTTCCTTGTCGACGGCGAGGTCACCGGCACCTGGCGCCACGAGGGCGGACGGATCGAAGTGTCCCCATGGCGACGCGTGTCCCGCGTCACAGCGGCCGAGTTGCGCGACGAAGCCGATCGTCTCCGGGTGCTGTATGCGTAAGCGGTGATTGCTTGAGCGTCGCCGACATCTGGTCGAGCGTCGCCGTTGTGGCGTGCTCGATCGGCCCCGCCAGCGGCCCGGTAGCCTGCCGGGCATGCCGGACATCGAGTTGCCATTCACCGGGACGCTTCCTGGCCCAGTCGGGCTCGAGGGGGGATTCGACCCCCGCATGGACGTGTTCAACCGCCTGCTCAAGAACCGCGTCATCATGCTCGGCTCCGACGTCAACGACGACATCGCCAACCAGATCTGCGCCCAGCTGCTGTTCTTGGAGGGCGAAGATCCCAACGTCGACATCTGGCTCTACGTCAACAGTCCCGGCGGGTCGGTGACGGCGGGAATGGCGATCTACGACACAATGCAGTTCGTCGGCTGCGACGTCGCCACGGTGTGCCTCGGGCTGGCCGCGTCGATGGGTCAGTTCCTGCTCACCGCCGGCGCCGCGGGCAAGCGCTATACCCTGCCCAATGCGCGGATCATGATGCACCAGCCGCTGGCCGGTCTGAGCGGCCAGGCCGCCGACATCGCGATCCAGGCCGAGCAGCTGCGCTACACCAAGCAGCGCATGGCCGAGCTGATCGCCATGCACTCGGGCCAGCCGCTCGAGCAGATCCAAGCCGACAGCGAGCGCGACCGCTGGTTCACCGCCGAGGGCGCCCAGGACTACGGCCTCGTCGACAAGGTCATCCTGCGCCGCGGCGAGATCCACTGATCGACCGCGTTCGACAAGGGGTCTGATCAACCGGTCGCACCGGTCGCTGGTGGCACGTCCGGTGCTGGCACTGCCGGGAGTGTTTTGGTGGGCACGGCGGGGGCAAGGGTCTCGGGCGGCGCCACGGTGACGATCGACGTCGAGACGTCGGTGGGCAGCGTCGTGGTGGCCGCCGGGTCCTGCGGCGCGATCGTGGCCACCGGCCCGATGTCGACGCCGCAGTTGGCGAGGATCCAGTTGCGCACGGCGACGGCCGATCGCTCGGTCGCGAAGGCCACAGCCACGGCCCGCTGGACCGACTCGGGATCGTCGGGCGCCACCGTGCTCGTCGTCTCCACGAGCACCAGCAGGTCGCGCCACTCCTCCTCGATCGCGAGCGGCGCCAGGTCGGCCAGCTCGCGGTA
>DASUEW010000331.1:0-2027 GCA_036274875.1 Ilumatobacteraceae bacterium | reverse complement strand
CCCCTCGTGCGCTTCGCCGCGGCGATCGACGTCGGCTTCGTGCACGTCGAGGAGGAGTACCGCCTCACGCCGGTCGACGGCGGCACCGAGCTGGTCGTCGACGACACCGTCTCGTCGCGGCTCCCCGGCCTCGGCCGCCTCGCGCTCCGCCTGACCCGGGCGAACGTCGTCGCGTCGATGGCGCGGCTCGGGGAGCACTGCAGGCTCGGGTAGGATCGGTGTCCGGTCGGGCCTCCTCAGGCTGTCATCCGGTGATCCGGGCCGACTCCATCGCAGAGGCGCGCCGCCCGGCGCGCCCCGCGCAGGAGGAGCCCACATGACCACGACCGCACCCGATCACGCGCGTGTGCAGCCGCCCGAACCCCGGCCGGTGCCGCGCCCGTCAGCCGAGGAGACCACGCCCATGACCACGACCGAGAGCGCGTCCGCGCCCACGTCTTTCTCCGGTGACTTCAAGGTCGCCGACCTGTCGCTCGCCGAGTGGGGCCGCAAGGAGATCGAGCTCGCCGAGCACGAGATGCCCGGCCTCATGGCCCTGCGCCGCCAGCACGGCCCGAACCAGCCGCTCGCCGGCGCCCGCATCACCGGGTCGCTGCACATGACCGTGCAGACCGCGGTGCTCATCGAGACGCTCGTCGACCTCGGCGCGCAGGTGCGCTGGGCGAGCTGCAACATCTTCTCGACCCAGGACCACGCGGCCGCGGCGGTCGTCGTCGGACGCGACGGCACGCCCGACGCGCCCGCCGGCGTCCCCGTGTACGCGTGGAAGGGCGAGTCGCTCGAGGAGTACTGGTGGTGCACCGAGCGGGTGCTGCGCTGGCCCGACGGCGCCGGCCCCAACATGATCCTCGACGACGGCGGCGACGCCACGCTGCTCGTGCACAAGGGTGTCGAGTTCGAGCGCTCGGGTGCGGTCCCCGACCCGTCGACCGCCGACAACGACGAGTACGAAGTCGTGCTCAAGCTCCTCACGCGCACGGTCGCCGAGGAGCCGAAGCTCTGGCACGAGATCGCGTCGGGCATCGTCGGCGTCACCGAAGAGACGACGACCGGTGTGCACCGCCTCTACCAGATGGAGGCGCAGGGCACGCTGCTGTTCCCCGCGATCAACGTCAACGACTCGGTGACGAAGTCGAAGTTCGACAACCTCTACGGCTGCCGCCACTCGCTGATCGACGGCATCAACCGCGCCACCGACGTGATGATCGCCGGGAAGATGGCGGTCGTGTGCGGCTACGGCGACGTCGGCAAGGGCTGCGCGCAGTCGTTGCGGGGCCAGGGTGCGCGTGTCGTGGTCACCGAGGTCGACCCGATCTGCGCGTTGCAGGCGGCGATGGAGGGCTACCAGGTCCTCACGATCGACGACGTGATCGACGTCGCCGACATCTTCATCACCGCGACGGGCAACAAGCACGTGATCACCGCGGCGCACATGGCGAAGATGAAGCACAACGCGATCGTCGGCAACATCGGCCACTTCGACACCGAGATCGACATGGCCGGGCTCGCGAAGACGCCCGGTGTGGTGCGACGCGAGATCAAGCCGCAGGTCGACGAGTGGACGTTCGCCGACGGGCACGCCGTGATCGTGCTCGCCGAGGGTCGCCTGCTGAACCTCGGCTGCGCGACGGGTCACCCGAGCTTCGTGATGTCGAACAGCTTCTCGAACCAGGTGATCGCGCAGCTCGAGCTGTTCACGCACCGCGACTTCTACGAGCGCAAGGTGTACACGCTGCCCAAGCATCTCGACGAGGAGGTCGCGCGCCTGCACCTCGAGCAGGTGGGCGCCAAGCTCACGCAGCTCAGCGAGGAGCAGGCGTCGTACATCGGCGTGCCGGTGCAGGGCCCGTACAAGCCCGACTACTACCGGTACTGAGGTGCGCGACTTCACCGACAAGGTCGCCGTCGTCACCGGCGCGGCGAGTGGCATCGGCTTCGCGATGGCGCAACGCTTCGCGCAGCAAGGGATGCACGTCGTGCTCGGCGACGTGGAAGCCGACGCGCTGGCGGCCGCGGGCGACACGCTC
>DASUEW010000330.1:0-2801 GCA_036274875.1 Ilumatobacteraceae bacterium | reverse complement strand
GGCGAGGAGCTCGGATCGGCAGTGCACGAGTACCGCCATACCGTGATGGCCCGCGAGCTGGCGGCGAGCGGCGAGCCGCTGCCGCCCGACTGGGCGCTGCAAGTACCCGACGACTATCGAGACGTGCTGCGTCGAGCCGTGCCCGACGCGATCGTCGACGCCGGCATCGACGCCGAGCGCGTGGTCGGCATCGCCACCGACTTCACCGCCTCGACCCCACTGCCCGTGCGCGCCGACGGCACTCCGTTGTGCGAACTACCTGAGTTCCGCGACCGCCCTCACGCCTACGTGAAGTTGTGGAAGCACCACGCCGCCCAGCCGCAGGCCGACCGGATCAACGCCGTCGCGGCCGAACGGGGCGAGCCGTGGCTGGCGCGTTACGGCGGGTTCATCTCGAGCGAGTGGCAGTACGCCAAGGCGCTGCAGCTGCTCGAGGAGGATCCGGAGATCTACGAGCGCATGGACCACTGGGTCGAAGCCGCCGACTGGATCATCTGGCAGTTGTGCGGCGAGTACGTCCGCAATGCCTGCACCGCTGGCTACAAGGGGATCTGGCAGGACGGATCCCACCCGTCGGCCGCGTTCGAGTCGGCGCTGAACCCGGCGTTCGCCGGGTTCGCGGCGACGAAGCTCGAAGACCGGACCGGTCGTCTCGGCGCACGCGCCGGTGGCCTCACCGCCGAAGCGGCGTGCTGGACCGGGCTGCCCGAGGGGATAGCCGTCGCCGTCGGCAACGTCGATGCGCACGTCACTGCGCCGGCGGCCCGTGCCGTCGAGCCCGGACAGATGCTCGCCATCATGGGCACGTCCACCTGCCATGTGATGAACCACGACCGTCTGGTGGAGGTGCCCGGCATGTGCGGCGTGGTCGACGGGGGGATCGTCGCCGGTGCCTACGGTTACGAGGCGGGTCAGTCCGGCGTCGGCGACATCTTCGCCTGGTACGTCGCCAACCAGGTGCCGGGCCGCTACTTCGATGCGGCGCGCGCCGCTGGTCTGGCGATCCACGATCACTTGACCAACCTCGCCTTCGCCGAACCTCCCGGTGCTCACGGTCTGGTCGCGCTCGACTGGGTGAATGGCAACCGGTCGGTACTCGTCGATGCCTCGCTGTCTGGGCTGTTGCTCGGCCACACGCTCGGAACCACAGCCGAGCAGGGCTACCGAGCGCTGCTCGAGGCGACCGCCTACGGCACGCGCATGATCGTCGAGACATTCCGGGATGCGGGCGTTCCGGTCCGAGAGTTCGTCGTAGCCGGCGGACTGCTGAAGAACCGCCGCCTGATGCAGTTGTACTCCGACGTGTTGCGCATGCCGATCTCGACGATCGCGTCCGAGCAGGGCCCGGCGCTGGGGTCGGCGATCCACGCCGCGGTTGCCGCCGGTGCCTATCCCGACGTGCTCGCCGCGAGCGAGCGAATGGGTCGCGTCGAGCGCGACGTCTACAGGTACGACCCCCGTTCCTCAGACGCCTACGACCTCCTCTACGAGGAGTACCGCCTCCTGCACGACCACTTCGGCCGCGGGTCGAACGACGTCATGAAACGGCTCAAGCGGATGCGGCAGGAGGCGATCAAGTGATGGGCGGCGGTGAGTCGTTCGACGATCTCGTGCGGGCGGTTCGCGACGAAGTGTGCGCGCTGCACGCCGAGCTTCCGCGGCACGGACTCGTCGTATGGACGGCGGGCAACGTCAGCGCTCGCGTCCCCGGATCGGATCAGTTCGTGATCAAGCCGTCGGGCATCGGCTACGACGACTTGACCCCGGCCTCGATGGTGCTGTGCGACCTCGACGGTCGACCGATCGCGGGTGCGCCAGGCAGCGAGCGCTCACCGTCGTCGGACACCGCGGCGCACGCGTACGTGTACCGGCACATGCCACACGTCGGCGGGGTCGTCCACACCCACTCGCCCTTTGCGACCGCGTGGGCGGCGCGCCATGAACCCATCCCGTGCGTCATCACCGGAATGGCCGACGAGTTCGGAGGCGACATCCCCGTCGCCCCGTTCTCGATCATCGGCGACGAGTCGATCGGACGCGCGATCGTCGACACGCTCAGCGGACACCGCTCGCGAGCGGTGCTGCTCGCGAACCACGGCGTGTTCACGATCGGCAAGGACGGCCGGGACGCGGTGAAAGCAGCGGTGATGTGCGAGGACGCCGCCCGCACCGTGCACCTCGCCCGCCAACTCGGCACACCGGTCCCGATCGCGCCGACGAGCATCGACGCGTTGTTCGATCGCTACCAGAACGTCTACGGACAAGCACCCAAGGGAGTCGTGTGATGGGTCGATGCATCGTGCCGGAAATGGCCGACTACGAGGTCTGGTTCCTCACCGGCAGCCAGTCGCTGTACGGCGACGAGGTCTTGGCCCAGGTCGCAACTCAATCCCAGTGCGTGGCGGACATGCTCGACAAGTCCGCCGACGTGCCCTGCCGGGTCGTGTGGAAGCCGGTGCTCACGTCGCGGGAGGCCATCTCGCAGGCGATCCGTGAGGCCAATGCGTCGTCGAGGACGGTCGGCATCATCACATGGATGCACACGTTCAGCCCGGCGAAGATGTGGATTGCCGGGCTCCGCGCGCTCGACAAGCCGATGCTCCACCTCCACACCCAGGCCAACCTCGAACTTCCCTGGGCGAGGATCGACTTCAACTTCATGAACCTCAACCAGGCGGCGCACGGCGACCGCGAGTTCGGCTACATCGAGACGCGCCTCGGCGTCGCCCGGACCACGGTTGTCGGGCACGCATCCGATCCAACCGTCACCTCACGCATCGGCGATTGGTGTCGGGCGGCCG
>DASUEW010000329.1:0-4051 GCA_036274875.1 Ilumatobacteraceae bacterium | reverse complement strand
CGAGCGCGAGCGCCGATCTGATTCCGCAGCGCCTCGTCGTCACCGACTCGAACCGGGACCAGGCCCGCCAGTGGCGAGGGAGCCAGGACACCCGGGGGTTCACCGAATCGGGCGGCGAGGGCGCAGACGTCGCGACGTTCGACAGCGCCGATCAACGGCTCGACGTGTTCGACGACACCGACGCGACCACGCAGACCGTGGCGCTCCAGGCCGGTCCGGTGACGGCCCGCGCCAGCGCCTACGGCGAGCTGTTCGCGTACCGGCCGGAGGATCGAGCGGCGATGGCGATCGATGGCGATCCGGCGACGGCGTGGCGGGTCGCCGATCGGTTCGACGCGGTCGGCGAGTTCATCGAGGTGACCGCCGAGAGCCCGATCGAGACGATCGACGTGCTGCAACCGGTCGACGGGTCGTCGGGCGCAGCACCCAATCGATGGATCACGGCGGTGGACGTCAGCGTCGACGGAGGGGAACCCGTGCGCTCCGACCTCGACGAGACGTCCCGGTCATCGCCGGGCCAGAGACTCGCACTCCCCGCCGCGGGCACCGCGGTGCGCCTGACGATCGCCGCCACCGCCGCCGTACCCGGCTCGGGCGACGGCCTCGTCGCGACCGGGCTCGACGCGGTCGGCTTCGCCGAGATCGACACCGGCCTCGGCCCCACGGTCGAAGTGACGCGCCCGCCGATCGACTGGGTCGAGGCGGTCGAACCCGAGGTGCAGGTCGACCAGGTCCTCACCCGGCTGCGCATCGACCCTGCCAATCGGTGGCGGCGCGATCCCGAGCCGAGGATGGTGCGCGACATCATCGTTCCGCCCGGCCACGATGCGGCCGCGCAGGTGACGGTGCGCGTCGACGCCCGGGCTCCCGACCGGGTCCTCGCCGACCTGCTCGGGCTCGGCGGTGCGACGGCGTCCGAACGGCTCACCGGGATGCCGACCTCGGGCGGCTGGTCCGCAACCGACGACGACCCGGCGACGGCCTGGATCACGCCATTCGGCCGACCGATCGGCCCGACGCTGACCGTGCCGGTCGCGACGACGGCGATCCCCAGCTCGGTCGCGACGATCGAGCTCCGTCAGCCGGTCGGCGACTTCTCTCCGATCACCGAGCTCACGGTGGCGGGAGCGGCCGGCGATGCGATCACCGCGGACGTGCCGCCGCCCGGTCCCGACGGATGGAGCAGCGTCGACATCGATCCGATCGAGGCGGCCGGTGAGGTGACGATCACGATCACCGGCGCCGACGTGCAGACCACGCGTGATCGGCGATCGAACGAGATCGTCGCCCTCCCGGCCGCGATCGCCGAGATCCGTCTCGACGGCATCGTCGTATCGCCACTCCCCACCGAGGTCGACCTGGGCTGCCGTGAGCTGCTGACCGTCGATGGCACGCCGAGAGAGTTCGACCTCGGCACCGTCGACGTGCGGCAACTTCTCGCCGGGGCCCCGCTGGTGGCAGACCGGCCTTGCGCCGACGGCCAGGCGCGCATCGCGGCTCGCGTCGCAACGATCCGGATCGAGAGTGGGTCAGGCTCGATGAGCGGGCTCGACGTCGATCGCATCGTGCTCCGCGACACGGTGGTGCGCTCGTCGCCGGCGGCCCCGCCGATCGATGTCGAGCTGCTCGAGCAAGGGCGGACCTCGCGCACCGTTCGCGTCGCGCCCTGTCCCGTGCGCTGCTGGGTCGTACTCGGCGAGGGCCTGAACGACGGATGGAGCGCCGCGGTCGATGGCGACAACGACATCGACCTCGGCGAGGGCCAACTGGTCGATGGTGGTTTCAACGGCTGGAGCCTCCCGCCGTCGACAGCGCCGCGCACCGTGACGTTCAGGTGGACGCCACAGGGCACCGTCACGACCGGACTGGTGCTGAGTGGATTGGCCGTTGCCGTGTGCATCGCACTCGTCATCTTCTTTCGGCGCCGCCACCACATCTACCTCCCCCGCCCTCCTCGACTGGTCGGGTTCGGCCGCGAGCGATCGACGAGTCGACAACAGATGTTGGCGAGCACCGCTGTCACCGCGGCCCTCGGGTTCCTCCTCGCCGGTCCGGTGTGGGCGCTGCTGGCGCTGGCCATCGCCGTCTGCACCGCGCTGCTGGGTCGCTCCCGATTGCTGGCCGTCGCGGCGCTGGCGATCTGGGCGGGATGCGGGGCGATCGTGTTGTGGCGCGTCGTGCGGTACCGGCCCTTCCCGGACGCCGGGTGGCCGGGCACGTTCGAGGACCTCCACCGTCCGGGCATGCTCGTGCTCGCACTGCTCGCCGGAACGCTGGTGACCCGAACGGACGGTCGGATGAGAGATCGCACGGATGGTCGGGCAGAGGGCGCGCCGACGCGCGCCGAAGAGGCCATCGACAGGCGACGGGCAGTAGCCTTGCCTACTCGTGACGGGAACACAACGTAGTTGCCTCTCTGTCGTCGTGCCCTGCTACAACGAGCACGCGACGATCGTGCCGCTGATCAAGCGCGTGCTCGAATCGCCATGGGTCGCCGAGGTCCTCGTCGTCGACGACGGCTCGACCGACGGCACCCGGGACCTGCTCGTCGGGATCACCGACGAACGCGTCCGCGTCGTGCTCCACGATCACAATCAGGGCAAGGGAGCTGCGCTGCGGACCGGCTTCGCGCTCGCCACCGCCGACTTCGTGCTCGTGCAAGACGCCGACCTCGAGTACGACCCGTCCGAGTATGACCACCTCATCGAGCCGCTTGCGGCCGACATCGCCGATGTCGTCTATGGCTCACGCTTCATGTCCGGTCGGCCTCACCGGGTGCTCTACTTCTGGCACTCGGTCGGCAACCGTTACCTCACGCTGCTGTCGAACATGTTCACCGACTTGAACCTGACCGACATGGAGACCTGCTACAAGGCGTTCCGGCGCGACGTGATCCAGTCGATCGAGATCGAGGAGGACCGGTTCGGATTCGAGCCGGAGATCACCGCCAAGTTGGCGCGCGCCCACCTGCGCATCTATGAGGTCGGCATCTCCTACGCCGGACGAACCTACGCCGAGGGCAAGAAGATCGGATGGCGAGACGGCGTCCGTGCACTCGTGTGCATCGTCAAGTACTCACCCATCGGCGAGCGCATGCGCAAATGCGGACGCCGAGCTTGACGACACGTCCTGCACCGTCTCGTTCCGTATCGGCACGATTCGAATGGCGGCACTTGCCCGCGCTCGACGGTCTGCGCGCCGCTGCGGTCGTCGCCGTGCTCCTGTTCCACGCCGGCCACCTGCGGGGCGGGTTCCTCGGTGTCGATCTGTTCTTCGCCCTGTCCGGCTTCCTCATCACGTCGCTGTTGCTGCGCGACGCGGACCATGGTGGCGTCCGACTGCTGGCGTTCTGGGGACGGCGGTTCCGGCGGCTACTGCCGGCCGTCTTCGTCCTGATCGCGGTCGTCGCCGTCGGGGCGTGGATGATCGGGTCACCAGCCGAGCTCGACGGCGTTCGTCGCACCGGCGGCTGGGCGTTGGCCTACATGGCCAACTGGCACTTCATCGGCGACGCCGGCGGGTACTGGGTGTCGTTCGACCAGCCGTCGATGTTCGACCACCTGTGGAGCCTCGCCATCGAGGAGCAGTTCTACGTCGTGTGGCCGCTCGTCGTGCTCGCGGTGTGGAAGCTGAGCAAAGGCAAGCACCGGCACCGCAACCTCCTCGTCGTCTCGCTCGGCGGAGCTGTCGCCTCGTTCGTCGTGATGCTCGCCGCCTACGAACCGGGCTCGGACCCGACGCGCGTCTACATGGGCACCGACACGCGCGCCGCTTCGATCCTCGTCGGCGCGGCGATGGCGACTGCGCCAGCCCGGCGACTGGCGACGAGGGCGGTCACCGCGCTGGGTCGCCGTGCCGACCAGGCGATCGCCGTGCTCGCGATCGGGATCGGCGGGTCATGGCTGGTCGTGGACGGTGCGAGCTCCACCGCGCTCTACCGGGGCGGCTTGCTCCTCCACTCCGCCGCCGCGGCCGCCGTGGTCGTCGCCCTGACGTCGCTCCCCGGGGGTCGTGTGGCGAGTGCGCTGTCGTGGCGGCCCCTGGTGTGGGT
>DASUEW010000328.1:0-3110 GCA_036274875.1 Ilumatobacteraceae bacterium | reverse complement strand
TAGTCGGCCTGATTGGCGCCCGATGTGAAGACCTTGCCCCCGTTGATCAGCCATTGGTCGCCGTCGCGCATCGCCGAGGTGCGCAGACTGGCCAGGTCGGTGCCGGCCTCGGGCTCGGTGTAGCCGATCGCGAAGATGATCTCACCGGCGAGGATGCCCGGCAGGTACTCGGCTCTCTGCTCGTCGGTGCCGTGGGCCATGATGGCTGGCCCGACGGTGTTGACCGTGACGAAAGGGAACGGCGCGTGGGCGCGCTGGATCTCGTCGAACATGATGAACTGGTCGGTGGCCGGGCGGCCCTGGCCCCCGAAGGCCTCGGGCCAGCTGAGACCCAGCCATCCATCGGCACCGAGCTGGCGAACGATGCGACGGAACTCCGGGCTGCCATCGCCGGGCGCGCCGAGGTCGTCGCGGACTTGCGGGGTGAGCAGTTCCGCGAGGTACGCGCGGAGGCGCTGGCGCAGTGCTTGCTGGTCCGGCGACTCGGCGAGGTACACGCGGCCGAATGCTAGTTTCTGACGGTTCGTCAGAAACCACTGAGCACAAGCCGCTGAACGGGGCCTCGATGACCACACCCCAGATGGTGCCAGCACTGCCCCCGCCGCACGGTCTGTTGCTCGGCAAGGGCGTGCTCGTCACGGCTGCGGCCGGCAGTGGCATCGGCTCCGCAACGGCCCGCCGGTGCCTCGCCGAGGGCGCGCGGGTCGTCATCGCCGACAAGCACGCGCGCCGGCTCGACGAGACGGCCTCGGAGCTCGGCGTGCCGGGAATCGTCGCCGATGTCACCGACGAGATGAGCGTGCGCGCCATGGTCGCCGGCGCGGCCGAGTCGCTCGGCGGCATCGATGTGCTGGTGAACAACGCCGGTCTCGGCGGCACGGCCGAGGTCCACGAGATGACCGACGAGCAGTGGGCGCTCGTGCTCGACGTCACGCTCACCGGCACGTTCCGGATGACCCGGGCCGCACTCGCCCACATGTATCCGCGGGGCCACGGTGTCATCGTCAACAACGCTTCCGTGCTGGGCTGGCGAGCTCAGGCGGGCCAGGCACACTACGCGGCGGCCAAGGCCGGCGTCATGGCGTTCACGCGCTGCTCGGCAATCGAGGCCGCGCCACGCGGTGTGCGCATCAACGCCGTGGCGCCGAGTCTGGCGATGCACGCCAACCTGGCCAGAGTGACGTCCGACGAGCTGCTCGCCGAGCTGACGTCGCGCGAGGCATTCGGTCGCGCCGCCGAGCCGTGGGAGATCGCCAACGTCATCGTGTTCCTCGCCTCGGAGTACAGCTCGTACATGACCGGCGAGGTCGTCAGCGTCAGCTCGCAGCACCCCTGACGCTTTGCACCTTGCCGCCATCGTCGGCGACGGCGCGATCGGCGCGCAGTTGGCTGCGACGGAGCTTGCCGGCATCGTCGCGCAGCGGTTCGGTGACGAACTCGAACGTGCGCGGGATCTTGTACCTCACCAGTCGATCCGCCAGGTGAGAGCGGAGCTCGTCGTCGCTGACCGTCGCGCCCGGGACCGGTTGCACGATCGCATGGATCCGGTTGCCGAGATCCTCGTCGGCCAACCCCATCACTGCGCACGAGAGAACCTGCGGATGCTCGTCGATCGCCGCCTCGACCTCGGCCGGGTAGATGTTGGCACCGCCCGACAGGATCATGTCATCCAGCCGATCGGTGAGGAACACGTAACCGTCGGAGTCGATCCAGCCCATGTCGCCGAGCGACTCCCAGCCGTCGTCGGTTCTCTTGGCGTCGGCACCGACGTACTGGTAGGTGACCCGGCCGGCGGGTGCCCTCATGTAGATCTCGCCGACCTCGCCGGCAGCCGCGTCGTTGCCGTCGGCATCGACCACCTTCATCTCCCCATAGATCGGCTTGCCGACCGAACCACGACGAGTCACCCACTCGTCGCCTCGGATCACGGTGACGGACTGGGCCTCGGTGCCCGCATACAGCTCGAAGATCTTCTCGCCCCCGATCCACTCGATCCACGCCTCTTTCAGCCACGGTGGGCAGGGAGAGGCCATGTGCCACACCGCCCGCAGCGATGACATGTCGTGGTCGGCATAGCCCTCGACGCGCGAGATGCGCAGCATCATGGTCGGCACCAGCAGCATCCAGTCCGGACGATGACGTCGCACAGCCTCCAATGTCGCCTCGGCATCGAAGCGCTCCATCGTGATCACGTGGTTGCCGTACACCAACCCGCGGGTGGAGTAGCTGAACGGCGCGTTGTGGTACATCGGGCCGGGCACCATCATCACGCCGTTGCGTTGCACACCCATCCCCGGATCTGCGTCGGTGTCGATCACGCCCGGATCACCAGCGATGATCAGCTTCGGCCGGCCGGTGGAGCCCCCCGAGGTGGGAGCCTTCCACGTCGGGGCGACGGCATCCGGCAACGGCGCGTCGTCGAAGGTGTCGTCGGGCATCCACCCGACCGGCAGGCATACGCGGCCGGGGTGCTCACCTGACTCGGCGCCGAGCACCAACGGAGAACCGGCCAGTTCGATGATCGCCTCCCGCTCTCGGTGCGGGAGTCGTGACGACACGGGTTGCGGCACCGCTCCGATCTTCCACGCCGCGAGCGTGGCGGCGAAGAACTCCGGCGAGTTGGGCAGCCCGATCGTGACGTAGTCACCCTGGTTCACCCCGTGCGAGGCGAAGGCGCGGGCCATCCGGTTGGACAACGACTCGAGCTCGACCCGGGTCACGGTGATGTCGCCGACGGTGACCGCCGGGCGATCGGGGTCACGACCTGCTACTTCGGTGAAGGCACGCCCAAGCGGCAGAATCGGCATGACGGCGATCTTCTCAGCTCTCGAGCGCGCCGAGAAACGCGGGACGGTCGCCACCCCCGTGCATCACAACGTTGGCTCCGGTGACGTAGCCGGAGGCCGACGAGGCGAGGAACAGGCACACGTCGGCGATGTCGTCTGGGGTGGCCATCCGCCCAGCTGGAATCGTGCGCTCGATCCGTGCAATCGACGCTGCATCGCGGTAGTGCTGGGCCGCGTGCTCGGTCGCGATCAGCCCGGGGGTGACGGTGTTGACCCGCACCTTCGGCGCCCACTCGTGGGCCGCGGTCATGGCGAAGTTCGCCA
>DASUEW010000327.1:0-3337 GCA_036274875.1 Ilumatobacteraceae bacterium | reverse complement strand
ATCTCGAGGTGACACTCGTCGTCGGCGTCGACGGTGGTGGCTTCTACGTCGGTGCCGAAACCGCGCTCGAGCTCACCGTCGGCGGATCGGTCGACGTCGGCGGAACCGGCACGGTCGGGGGCGCGCCGGCCGCCATCGCGGGCACGGCCGCCGCCGACCTCGTCGTCACGTTGGCCCCGGGTGTCTCCCGCCTGCGCGACCTTGCCGCACTGCTCGTGCCGACGATCGACGGATCGGCCGACGTGGAGTTGTCGATGGCGCCCGGACCACTCACCCTGGGCTGGATCGGCGGGTGGTCGATGTCCGACGGCGACGTCACGATCGGCGTCCAGCAGATCACGGGCACGCTCTCACTGCCCGGGCTCACCGACAGCGACTCCGCCGACACGTCGCTCGAGATCGTGGCGACGCTCGAGAACGACGTGTGGCACCTCAGCGCGAACGGGGCGACCGGCACCGACTACCTGCTCGCCGGCTTCGCCGCGGGGTCGCTGAGCTTCGACGCCGACATCGGCCCAGGGGTGCTGGCCGGCACCGGGACCCTCGAGCTCACCGCGCCACTCCCGGGAGGCGACCAAGTGGTGTCCGTCGCGGTCGGCTTCGACACCGATCAGGTCACCGTCGACGGTGACGTCGACATTCCGCTGTCGTCGATCGGTGACCCGGAGTTGCTGCGACTCGTCGACGCATCCGTGGGCGCCCACTTCAGAGCCGCACTGCCGGGCGGACCGCTCACCGGCGGTGTCGACGTCGGCGCCGCTTCGGCCATCGTGCTTCCGGCGGCACCGGTCGCAACGGCGACCGATCTGGTCGGCAGCATCTCGTCGGACGGTCAGCTGGAACTGACGGCCGCGACCGGCACGGCGTCGATCGCCGACGGAGCGATCGAAGTCGCGCTGACCGGCGCGACGTTCGCGCTCGGACCTGACACCGGCCCGAACTTGTTCGAGATCACCGAGGCCAGCGGCGTGTTCCCCGCCCTCGACGACCTCGGCATCACCCTGACCGGTCTGTTCCTCACCAAGGCGGGGGTGTTCGGGGCGAGCGCGATCGACGTCGCCAGCCAGGGGATCGCCCAGAGCATCGGTCTCGGCGGGATCCTGCCGTTCGACGTCACCGACGTCACCGTGGTCTTCCCGAACCCATCGAACCTCGACAGCTTCGAGGTCAGCGTCGTCGGTCGGTTCGACTTCACGCAGTTCCCCGACCTCGGCGCAGGCTTCACCCCGCGTGTCGGCCTGGGCGGCCCGATCGTCACGCCCACGTCGCCCCCCGACGACAACGTGTTCACGTTCTCGGTCGACGTCGCCTCGCTCGCCGACGGCATCGTCCGCCCGCTCGACGTGGGCCCGGTCACACTCGGCTTCGACGGCCTGCAGGCGGGCGACCACGTCATCGGCGCTGACATCACACTCGGTGGCTTCGTTGACGGCGAGTTCCAGACCGACATCGGAGGCTCGCTGACGGTCGACGGTCCGGCGGGCTCGATCCTCGACGCCGTGACGGTGGAGCTGGACGGTTCGATCACGCCCGGCGAGACGACCGTCGCCGACATCGCCGGCAGCGTGCTGCTGTCGGGCAACATCGGCCCGCTCGAGATCACCGCCCTCGACCTCGAGGCAGGGGTGACCATCGCGTTCGGCCCGGCGGGGCTGACGTTCGCGCCGCGGCTCGACGGGCTCAGCGTCGGCGAGGTCGCGTTCCCGTTCGGCGAGCTGATGACACTGCGGGCGGCCGACGTCGAGATCGATCTTGATCCGCCGATCGGCGGCGACATCCTGTCCGTCGGTGACGAGGGTGGCCTCACCGTCGAGTTCGACGAGTCGTTCGATGCGCTCGCCGGCTGGAGCGGCACGTTCGCCAACCTGGCGGTCGGCCACGACTTCGCACCCAGGTTGCTGCCCGGCTTCGCGTTCGACCTCACGGTGCCCGACGACCTCTCGTTCGGGCTGCCCGAGTTCATCCCGTTGACGCTCGGTGAGATCGGCATCACGTTCCCCGACGTGGTCACTGCGCCGCCAGAAGGGATCGCGCTGACCCCCGATCTGCTGGCCGGTCTCCGGGTTCGGGTGAGCGGTGGCATCGAGGCCAACGCCACGTGGCCGATCAGCGCCGAGGTCGACGGGCTCGAGGTCGACCTCGGCGCGCTGACCCGCGGCGAGTTCCCGATAACCAACCTCGACGGGTTGTCGTTCGGCGTCGAGCCGTTCGAAATGCCTGGTGGCGTGGTCGTCGGCGGCGGGCTGCAGCTCGGCACGGTCGACGTCGACGGCAGGACCGTGTTCTACGGCCGGGTGTTCGGCGACTTCTCCGTCGCCGACATCGGCGGTGGCGTCGATCTCGTCGTCACCCAGTACGGACCGGTGCTGATGAAGGTGCGGGCGCCGCTCGGGATCCCGCTCGGCCCGAGTGGGGTCGTGCTGGCCGGCGCTGAAGGGGCGGCGCAGTTCGGTGAGGTCGGCATCCGCGTGCCGCCCGTCGGCGATCCGATCGCACTGCTGAACAACTTCACGTTGCCCACCGACCTGACGATCACCGAACAGGTGATCATCGATGCCGTCCGCCCGGCCGTGGACGACGAGGTGTTCACGTGGGACCAGGGCTTCGCCCTCTCGATCGCCGGCGACCTGATCGTGGCGGCGGCACCCGGCGTGTTGAAGGGACGGGTCACGATCGGGATGAACCTGGGACTCCCGGAAGGTCCGAACGATCCGCCAGGGCTGCAGCTCGTCGGCAAGGGTGAGGTGACCGGGTTCGGAATCCCGCTCGGCCAGGTCGGGATGCTGATCGACTTCGCCGATCCGATCGAGCCGAGCTTCGACCTCGCCTTCGCCTCGCCGGTGCCGGGGAGCCCGATCGCCCTGGTGGTGCCGGGGCAGGCGACGTTCGGCGCGCAGCTACGGACCGACGGTGTCGTGCTCGGCACCATCGAAGGTCTCCGGGTCTTCGCCCAGCAGATCCTCGACGGCACGCTCGCAACCGGCGGTGACCTGTTCGACGCCGTGCTCGACGAGCTCGCCGCGCGCCTCGACCGGTCGAGGTCGCGTCCGCTCGCCCAGGTGCTCCTCGACATCGACGGCGACGGCACCGTCACGCCAGGTGAAGCATCACGCACGATCAGCGCCGCGTTCGTCGTCGACCGCATCGTCGGGCGCAACGGACTGCCGGCGCTCCTGCCGGCGACCGTCGACGACGCCGCCTTCGACGACGCCGCGCGGGCGGCGACGGCGTTCCTCAACGAGATCGTGTTGGTGACGGGCCAGATCCTCGACGACCCTGCGACGTTCGGCTCGTTCCTCCTCGACGAAGGCGCCGGCGGAGCGGGCTTCGAGGGACT
>DASUEW010000326.1:0-4727 GCA_036274875.1 Ilumatobacteraceae bacterium | reverse complement strand
GACGTGTACGAGTGCTCCGACGGTGTGTTCATCTCGGTCGGCTCGATCGAACCGCAGTTCTACTCCGAGCTGCTCAGGCTCACCGGGCTCGCCGGCGACCCGCAGTTCGAGGTGCAGATGGACATGACACAGTGGCCAGCGCTCAAGCAACGCGTCGGCGAGCTGTTCAGGACCCGCAGCCGCGCCGAGTGGTGCGAACTGATGGAAGGGAGCGAAGTGTGCTTCGCGCCCGTGCTGACGATGAGTGAGGCGGCCGAGCACCCGCACAACGTCGCCAGGGGGACGTTCGTCGAACGGTCGGGCCGTATGCAGCCGGCGCCGGCCCCGCGGTTCAGCCGCACCAGCCCGGAGTTGGAGCGCCTCCCCGCCCACGCCGGCCAGCACACGCGCGAGGTGCTGGCCGATTGGGGCTTCAAGGAGGCGCGGATCGACGAGCTGGTCGAGTCAGGCGCGATCAAGCAGGCCTGAGTGGGCACGCTCGTCTGCTTCCACGCGCATCCCGACGACGAGGCGCTGTCGACGGGCGGTTCGATGGCGCGCGCACATGCCGAGGGGCACCGCGTCGTGCTCGTCGTCGCCACCAACGGTGAGCACGGCGAGGTGCCCGACGACCTGGCGCCGGACGAGACGCTGGTCGACCGCCGCCGCAAGGAGACCACGCAGTCGGCTGCCGCGCTCGGAATCGACGAGGTGGTCTGGCTCGGCTATCACGACTCGGGGATGACGGGCTGGGAGCAGAACGCCGATCCGAAGAGCTTCTTGCAGACCGGAGTCGACGAAGCGGGCGGACGGCTCGCCGACATCCTGCGCGCCGAGGCTGCTGACGTGCTCACGATCTACGACTGGCACGGCAACTACGGCCACCCCGACCACATCCAGGTCCATCGCGTCGGCGTCCGTGCCGCCGAGCTGGTGGCCGACGACCTTCCCGGCCTCCGGGTCTTCGAGGCGACGATGAACCGCGACGCGATCGCGGCGATGGTCGCCCAGGCGGCCGAGGCGGGCATGGCGTTCGGGCCTGACGATGACGAGTTCGATCCGCACGGACCGGCCGACGACGGAAACCCGTTCGGCATGGCCGAGGCCGAGCTCACGCACCAGGTTGACGTATCGGCCTACGTCGCCGCCAAGCGGGCCGCGATCGCCAGCCATCGCAGTCAGGTCACCGACACCGGCTTCTTCCTCGCCATGCCGGAGGAGATGTTCGCGGCCGGATTCGGCACCGAGTGGTTCATCGAGCGCGGCCGTGAGCCGGGGATGCACCCCGGCTGGCTCTTCGATTGAATGAACGCCGTCCACCGCGTCTACCTGGTCCGGCACGGGCGGGCGGAGGCCGGTTGGGACCGCGATGCGGATCCCGATCTCGACGACCTCGGGTGTGCGCAGGCGAAGTCGGCCGCTGACCGGCTGGAGCTGCTGGCGGCGAGCGGCCTGCCCGTCGTCATCACGAGCCCGTTGCGGCGCTGCCGCCACACCGCCGCCGTGTTGTGCGAGCGGTGGGGGGTCGCTCCTCGGGTCGAGAACGCGATCGCCGAGATCCCGTCGCCCGCCGGCGTCGCGATGGTCGAGCGGGTCGAGTGGCTGCGCGCCGCGGCGCGTGGAACGTGGTCCGAGCTCGGCGAGCCGTACACGACGTTTCGCGACGGCGTCGTGGCGTGCATCAGGGCACTCGACCACGACGCCGTCGTGTTCTCGCACTTCGTCGCCATCAACGCCGTCATCGGCGCGTGCCTCGGCGACGACCGGCTCGTGATCCGTCGCCTCGACAACTGCTCGATCACAGTGGTCGACGTCGGCACGGCTGGGCTCGAGTTGATCGAGGGTGGGCACGAGGCCGACACCCTCATCCGCTAGTTCAGTGGCACGCTCGGTCACAATGGACGGCATGTCGCGTCGCGTCGGCGTCGCCTTGATGGCCGCGAGCATGGCTGTCGTCACCTCGTGCTCATCCACGTCGTCGACCAATCCGACCGTCACGGCCAGCACCATCGCGGCTGATCCCGCCGTCAGCACGACGAGCCTCGCCGAGTCGACGACGACCACCACGACCACCACGACCACGACTACGACGACCACGACTACGACGACCACGACGACGTTGCCGGCGAGCACCACCACGACCGTCTCCGGGTCGGTCGAGCAGCTGGTACTGCGCAGCGACGGCATCGGTGCGGCGATGTTCGGCGGCGATCCCGACTCGGTGATCGAGTACGTCGGGACGCTTCTCGGCGACCCGACCGGCGACACCGGCTGGGTCGATCCGTTCACGTTCGCGTTCTGCCTCGGAACCGAAGTACGTCGCGTCGACTGGGGCGTGCTGTCGTTGCTGTTCGGCGACCAGAGCAACTTCGGGTCGGGCCGTCGGCACTTCTTCGCCTGGGAGTACGGATATTCCGGACCGATCGGCGACGCCGATGTCCATCTGCGCACCGCAGGCCTGGTGACCCTCGGGAGCCGCGTCGTGGACCTACGCGCCGAGTTCCCCGACGTCGACGTCAACCCGGCCGAAGGTGAAGGGTCGTTGGGCAGCCAGGCGAACTTCTACGTGAGCGACAACTTCCGCGGGCTGTTGACGGGCGCCACCGACGACGATGTCATCACGGTGATGTTCGGCGGCCTCGGCTGCGGCGCCTGACGTGTCGGCCGCCGGGGCCCTCGAGTGGCACGAGGCGTGCGGGTGGGCGCTGATCGCGGTCAACGCGCTGGCCGGCGCGTGGGCGCTCGCCGCGTATCGGTTCGCGGCGCTGCGCGGCCGCCCGCTGTGGGTCACGGTGATCGTCGGCCAGGTACTGGCCTTCGTCCAGGCCTTCATCGGCGTCGCGCTCACGAGCCAGTACGACTACGAGCTCAACGACATGCACGCTCTCTACGGGTTCTCGGCCATCATCGCCGTTGGCATCCTCTACAGCTACCGCACCAGCCCGTTCATGAAGGGCAAGGAGCTCCTGCTGTACGGCTTCGGCTGCCTGTTCATCATGGGCCTCGGCCTCCGCAACCTGGTGTTGTGAACCAGGCCGTGCCGAACCCTGGCGTCAGCGCGTTCACATCGACGCGCTGAGGTCAGACTTCGGGTCCGGGGATCATCAGCTCAGCTGTGATTCGAGGTTGTCGACGGCGACGTGGAGCTGGGCGGGGAGCTTGTCGCCGAACTGGGCGTAGTGCTCGCGGATCTCCGGGATCGCGGCCCGCCAGCCGTCGGCGTCGACCGACAGGATCGTGTGGAGGTCGTCGTCGTCGACGTCGAGACCGGACGTGTCGAGGGACCCTGGGGCCGGGAGCCGGCCGATCGGGGTGTCGACGGCCTCGACCGTTCCGTCCACCCGCTCGAACACCCACTTGAGGACGCGGCTGTTGTCGCCGTACCCCGGCCACAGGAAGCGGCCGTCGTCGTCGCGACGGAACCAGTTGACGAAGAACAACCGTGGCAGCTTGTCCGGGTCGGTGGCCTTGCCGATCGACAGCCAGTGGGCGAAGTAGTCGGCGAAGTTGTAGCCGCAGAACGGCAGCATCGCCATCGGGTCGAAGCGCAGCTTGCCGACGGTCCCGCCGGCCGCGGCGGTCATCTCCGACGCCATGATCGAGCCGAGGAACACCCCGTGCTCCCAGTCGTAGGACTCGGTCACGAGCGGCACCGTCGTCCGGCGACGCCCGCCGAACAGGATCGCCGAGATCGGCACGCCGGCGGGATCCTCCCACTCGGGCGCGCACACCGGGTTCTGGTCGGCCGGCACGGTGAAGCGAGCGTTCGGGTGGGCGGCGGGCGTACCGCTGTCCGGCGTCCACGACTGGTTGCGCCAATCAGTGAGGTGCGACGGGGGAGACCCGTCGATGCCCTCCCACCACACGTCGCGATCGTCGGTGAGGGCCGTGTTGGTGAAGATGCAGTTGCCGTGCAGTGTCGCCATCGCGTTCGGGTTGGTCGACTCGTTCGTGCCGGGCGCGACGCCGAAGAAGCCGGCCTCGGGGTTGATCGCGTGGAGCCGGCCGTCGGCGCCGAACTTCATCCAGCAGATGTCGTCGCCGATCGTCTCGGCCTTCCAGCCCGGGATCGTCGGCACGAGCATCGCCAGGTTGGTCTTGCCGCACGCCGATGGGAACGCGGCAGCCATGTACTTCGCCTCGCCCTGCGGGTTGGTCAGCTTGAGGATGAGCATGTGTTCGGCCAGCCACCCGTCGTCGCGGGCCATCACCGAGGCGATGCGCAGCGCGAAGCACTTCTTGCCGAGCAGCGCGTTGCCGCCGTAGCCGGAGCCGTACGACCAGATCTCGCGGGTCGCGGGGAAGTGGACGATGTACTTGTTGTCGGGGTTGCACGGCCATGGCACGTCGTGTGCGCCATCGGCGAGCGGTGCACCCACCGAATGCAGGCATGGAACCCAGTCACCGTCGCCGAGCACGTCGAGTGCAGGCTGACCCATGCGGGTCATGATCCGCATGCTGACCGCGACGTACGGGGAGTCGGTGAGCTGCACCCCGATGTGGGCGATCGGCGATCCGAGCGGACCCATCGAGAACGGCACCACGAACATCGTGCGGCCCCGCATGGCGCCCGTGTACAGCTGCGTCAACTCGGCACGCATCTCATCGGGGTCGCGCCAGTTGTTGTTGGGTCCGGCCTCGTCGGCGGTTGCGGAGCAGATGAACGTGCGGTCCTCGACGCGAGCCACGTCAGCCGGGTCGGAATGCGCCCAGAAACTGTTGGGGCGCTTGGCCTCGTCGAGCACCGT
>DASUEW010000325.1:0-3151 GCA_036274875.1 Ilumatobacteraceae bacterium | reverse complement strand
ACGAACGAACGGCAACACGGCAGCGCCAACCGAGTACTCGTAGTCGCCGCTCGGGTTGTCGATCGCAAACCGGTGTGGATCGGACGTGGCCAGCGCGATGAGATCCGAGGCGACGGCGTCGGCGCTGACGGCGTCGGTGGTGAGCTGCGCGAAGCGGCGGTAGTCGGGGCTGCGTTCGGCGAGCAGCTCGACGATCCGCTGCCGAGGATCCGGAACCGACAACAGCGGACGTTCGACTCGCGACGGATCGTTGGTGACGCGGTCGAAGATCTCGTCGGGCGTGGCGACGAGGCAGAAGACCCTCCCATTGCGACTCAAGCTGGCAACGTTCTGCGGATCGAGCATCATCCGTCCGCCGGTGGAGATCACCAGCCGCTGGCGATCGGCGAGTTCTGCGGCGAGCTCCCGCTCGATCCGTCGGAAGCCGTCCTCGCCCATCACGCGGAAGACATCGGCGATCTTGCCGTGGCGTTCCTCGATGACCCAATCGGTGTCGACGAACTCGTAACCGAGTTGTTCGGCGAGCAGCCGACCGACGGTGGTCTTGCCGGTGCCCATGAAGCCCGTGAGCACGATGTTGCGAGAATCCGAGGCAGTCATGGTCCGACTGCTCAGGCTAGGCATCTCGCGCCGGGCTTCGGCGGTGCGATGTCTCGTGCCCGCACCTGCCACGATTCTCCGCCTACCCGCGCGGTCCGACGGCCCCACTGCGCGAGTACATCGGGAAGCTGGCGGGTCGCGGCCTGGCGATCTCGATCGTCGAGATACCATGCTGATGGCGATGAACACGGACGGTTACCAACCGTTGCGGGCGCCGGTCAACGGCAACGTCTACGAGTTCTCGCGCGCCGACGCCCGGCTCGTGTTCAAGCACACCGTGGCGTCGATCCCCGACCGCGTCGAGGCACTCGGCCGCCTGTGCGAAGCGAATGGATTCTCCAACGACCCTGAGGGCTGGACGCGAATGCTGTCCGAAGCCGAGTGCGAGGCCGACGACCCGGGCGAGCTCACTCCACTATGGCGTTCGATCGTGCTCGACGTCAGCCTGGCGATGAGCGACGCGCTGATTCGTCGGAGCGACGGACAGCTGCACTGGAAGTTCTACTTCGGCAGCAAGAACAGCTTCGATTTCCACCACCCCGTGATCGTCGGGTTCCAAAACGTTGCCAACAAGAGCTACCACGTCGAGCTGTACCGGCTGATCACCAACATGACCAGGGTGGCAGCGAACGGAAAGCCGATGCGCGATCTCGGTGAATACTTGGACTTCATGGCCGCCAAGATTTGAGACTCCGGCGCCGGACGACGTCGCTCACCGGGGCGTCAGGTCGGCGCGCAGTTTCAGAAGAGCGGTTGCTGGCGTGAGATGAGAGCAGCGATGTCGATGGCCTGCACTCGCTTGCGGCGCCGTCCGGCGATCTCGTACCGCTGGGCGAGGACAACGCTCTCGAGATCACCGATCGCGGACGCTTCGACGAACACGGCATCGGTCCGTTGGCCATCGAGGGTCAAGTAGCCGTCCCAGGCGACGGCTGCCCGCGTCACTCCCGTCGACGCGCTGATGGCCTCACGAGCCTTCTGCTGACCTTCGGCGAGTTCGCCGACGAATCGGGTCAATGACATGTTCCCGTCGACTTCGATCATGGCGAACGGAACGAGTGGACCACCACTGTCGACCACCGACCCGGTCGCGTGCTCGAGCGCTCCCAGCGCGAAGGTCATGAGATCTTCGGACGGCTGCGCCACCAGCACCGTATGCCCTGATGGTGGCGCCAGTCGGTGGGTGTCCGAATGGCCGCACCGTGGCGGTCGTGCCGGGGCTGGCCACTTCGGTACGGTCACCGCATTCGCTCGAGCGCTGCCGCGGCGAGTAGCTGGGTGAGTTCGCCAGCGGGCAGCTCGGCGGCCAGGCCTGCGGCCTGTCCGGACCACAGCGATGTGAACGCGCTGTCCCCGGCCTTCTCGGCCGCGAGACGGAGTGGCAGCAATGCACCGGCGGCTCGCGGAAACGGTGGCGCCTCGGCCGCGAGCGGGCCGATCTCGCGCATGAGACGGGTGACGATGCTCCGTGCCGGCCGACCCGTGAACACGTTGGTCAGCGCGGTCTCTGCCGCCGTCGGGCTGCGCAGCGCGGCGCCGTGCACGCTGCTGATCCCGGCCTCGGGGCACAACAGGTAACCCGTGCCGATCTGCACACCACTGGCGCCGAGCATGAACGCCGCGGCGACACCGCGACCATCGGCGATGCCGCCAGCCGCGATCACGGGGACGTCGACCGCGTCGACGACCTGGGGGACGAGCGCCATCGTGCCGATCTGACTGGCGACGTCAGTGAGGCCGGAGCGGAGGAACATCCCACGATGTCCACCCGCCTCCGCGCCCTGGGCGATGATCGCATCACATCCGTGGTGCGCCAGCCAGCGGGCCTCCGCGACGGTCGTCGCCGTTGACAAGACGCGGGCTCCGATGCGTTTGACTCGGGCCAGCAGGGCCGCGTCCGGCAACCCGAAATGAAAGCTGACCACCTCCGGACGGAGCTCCTCGACGACCTCGCACCTCGCGTCGTCGAACGGCTCCAGATCGATGTCTGCCGGCTGCACGTCGGCGGCCAAGCCGAACTCGGCGTAGAAGGGCGTCAGCATGTCACGCCATCGGGCCTCGGCGGCGACGTCTGTCGACGCTTTGGCGTGGCAGAAGAAGTTGACGTTCACCGGCCGTGATGTCGCCGCCCGGAACACACCCAGCTCGCTGCGCACGCCGTCGACATCGAGCAACGAACAAGGCAGGGAGCCGAGCCCGCCTGCCTCGCTGACGGCGATGGCCAGCGCGGCTCCTTGGGCGCCGGCCATCGGAGCTTGCACAATGGGCACCTCGATGCCGATCAGATCGAGGAGCCGACGATCTGGCCACGCAGCATTCACGTCGATACTCTCGCGCGTCGGCTCGGAGTGAGCTCCACAGCGTTTCGAAGTGTCTGCTCCACCCATTGGATCTCCCGCGTCACGTAGGTCGTGATGTCGGCGTTCTTGAGATGTTCCGGCAGCACGTCCCATGTGTAGGTCTCAATCTCCAGGTGATCGGACACCGGCGCCTGAGCGTGAACGCCGAGTGCGTCCTCGATTGCGAAGCGAGTCGTCCGGAACGGACCGAG
>DASUEW010000324.1:0-12709 GCA_036274875.1 Ilumatobacteraceae bacterium | reverse complement strand
CTGACGCGGGTCCCTCCACTTCGCCCGACCCCGACCCGGCGCCCGACGAACTTGGTGACGATCTCGGTGACGATCAACTGGGTCTCGGCCCGCCGGTCGACGCCGAGGATGCCGTGGCGGCGACCGGCCTGCCGCTCCCGGTGGCGATCTCGCTCGGCGAGCCGGTGTCGTTCCACCTCCCCGGTGGTCCCCAGATCGTGGCGCGGTACGACGTCGGCGGCCGCACCGTGCTCGTCGCCGTGCTCGCCGGGACGACCGATGACGCGGCCTTCGTCAAGCAGGCCACATCCGGGCAGATCACCCCCGTCGACGTGCCCGGCGCCGGTGGAGAGAGCTCGCGCGGCGTGTGGATCGAGGGCGAGCACGTCTTCGACGTCTACTCCACCGACACCGACGGGGAGGTGGGTACCAAGTCGCTCCGCGTCGCCGGCGACACGCTCCTGTGGGAGCGCGCCGGGACCACGATGCGGGTCGAGGGCGCCCGCGACCTCGACGAGGCGCTGGAGATCGCCGGTTCGATGGAACCCTGAGGACCGCGGCGGTGTCGGGACGGGCGTGAGACGAATCGCGCGTTTGACGCTCTCGCGGGGGAACCTCGCTTGGGGTCTGCTCCTGATCGCCGGTTGCACAGCAGCCGGCGCGAGCAACGAGAGCATCCGCAGCGTCGACGGGACGGCGCCCGTGGATGAGCTCGCAACGCTCCCGCCCGCCGACACCCAAGCCGGCACCAAAGCCGACACCCAAGCCGGCATCGTCGCGGATGACCTCGGCGAGCTGCCGTTGCCCGACCTCGCCGCGTTCCGACGTGACGGCACGGTGGTCCGGGTTCGCGACGGACATGCGGCCGTCGACGATCGCAAAGATGCCGGTCCCGGGCTTGTCGGGCTCGACGGTCGGACGCTCGTCGAAGCCGCGGCCGGCGGCGCCGATGCGACCGAGGTCCGCTGGACGAACCTGTTCACCGGCGAGACGACCGGTGTCGCGTCGATCGCTGATGCGCGCGTCGTGCCGACCGTCACCGATGGCACCGGCCGCTACGTCGCGCTCGTGAGCGAAGCCGACGGACAGCCCGACGGTGCGATCGCTCCCGGTCGTGCATCGAGCACCATCGTGATCGCCGATCGCGACCTCGGCGAGCGCTACCGGACGACGCTCGAGGGCAACTTCCACCCCGAGGCGTTCGGAATCTCGGATGGCCCTGACGGTGTGCCCGACACGGTGTACGTGTTGGAGTACCTCCCGGCGGACGCGCCGACCCACTACCGGGTCCGTGTGCTGCAGACGGCGACCGGCGACGTCGGCCTCCCGGTCAACTTGCGCGACAAGGCGAGCCAGGTCGATGCCACGATGGCAGGCGTCAGCCGAACCCAGGTCGTGTCGGATCACGACGGGGGGCTGCTGTTCACGCTCTACCGCGGCGTCGCCGGCGAGGGCGACCGCCACGGGTACGCGTTCGTCCACACGCTCGGGCTCGCAGGCGGGGTTTGGTGCCTCGACATCGCGCACGAGATGGAGCTCGACACGCAGCCGGGTGCACTCGTCGTGGCCGGTGATCGGCTCGTCGTGGCGAGCGCCAACGGCACGATCGGCAGCTACGACATCGCGGCGGTGCTCGACCCGGCCCGCGAACCGGTGATGGACGCCGTCCCCTGTACAAGCATCCGGAGGGCGAGCCGGTGCTGGCGGCGA
Source organism: Ilumatobacteraceae bacterium (assembly GCA_036274875.1). Classification (GTDB taxonomy): domain Bacteria; phylum Actinomycetota; class Acidimicrobiia; order Acidimicrobiales; family Ilumatobacteraceae; genus JALOLG01. Next base: position 11,020 of record DASUEW010000324.1, on the reverse strand, counting down.
CCGACGATCGGGTGTGGGTGGCGTGGGGCGCGTGGGTCTACGAGCTGGACCCGGCGACGCTGGACATGGTGACCTCATCGCCGCGACAGCTCGACCGACCGATCACCGCGCTGGCGGCGACCACCGACGGTCTCTTGACGGCTCACCCGGACGGGACGCTCACGTCGAGCAACGGGACGTCGATCGACCTGACACCTGGCACCGCCGATGCGGACACCGAAGTCGTCGCGTTGTTCGTCGACGACGTCGGCGTGGCGCCGTGATCAGTCGTTGACGATCAGTCGTTGGCGACCGGTGGAGGCAGCTCTTCGCCGATGGGCGGATCGTTGGTGGCGGTGGTCGCCAGCTCGACCGACGACGGGGGCACGAATCCCTCGACGGCGGTGAACGTGAACCGCTGCTCACCTTCGTTGTCGGGGTCGTCCTCGACGTCGACGACGATGATCTCGCCCGCCGAGAACTCCTTGTACAGGATCTTCTCCGACAACGTGTCCTCGATGTAGCGCTGGATCGCGCGGCGCAGCGGCCGGGCCCCGAGCATCGGGTCGTAACCCTTGGCGGCGAGCAGGTACTTGGCGTCTTCTTTGAGCTCGATGCCGAGCCCTTGGCCCTCGAGCTGGCCCACCAGCCGCTTGGTCATCATGTCGACCATCTGGACGACCTCGGCCCGCGACAGCTCGTGGAACACGATGACCTCGTCGATGCGGTTGAGGAACTCGGGACGGAAGTGCAGCTTCAGCGCATCCATCACCTTCTCCTTCATCCGCTCGTAGCTCATCGCCGCGTCGCCGGTGGTGAAGCCGACGTTCGCCTTGCGCAGGTCTTGGGTGCCGAGGTTCGACGTCATGATGAGCACGGTGTTGCGGAAGTCGACCGAGCGGCCCTGACTGTCGGTGAGGCGACCCTCTTCGAGGATCTGCAGCAACGTGTTGAACACGTCGGGGTGGGCCTTTTCGATCTCGTCGAACAGGACCACCGAGAACGGACGGCGGCGGACGGCCTCGGTGAGCTGGCCGCCCTCCTCGTATCCGACGTACCCGGGAGGCGAGCCGACGAGGCGGCTCACGGTGTGCTTCTCCATGTACTCGGACATGTCGAGCGTGATCATCGCCGCGTCGTCGCCGAACAGGAACTCGGCGAGCGTCTTGGCGAGCTCGGTCTTGCCGACACCCGTCGGGCCGAGGAAGATGAACGACCCGCTCGGGCGCTTGGGGTCCTTGAGGCCGGCGCGCGTGCGCCGGATCGACTGCGACACCGCGCCGATCGCCATCTCCTGGCCGATGATGCGCTTGTGCAGTTCGCCTTCCATGTTGAGGAGCTTGTGGGTCTCCTCCTCGGTGAGCTTGTAGACCGGGATGCCCGTCCAGAGGCTCAGCACCTCGGCGACGGCTTCCTCGTCGACCTCGTCGAACAGGTCGACCCCTTCGGCCTTGACCTCGACCTCTTTGACCGACTTCTCCTCGAGCAGCGACTTCTCCTGGTCGCGCAGGCGCCCGGCCTCCTCGAACTGCTGCTCCTCGACCGCCCGCTTCTTGGCCTCTTGGACCTCGTCGATGCGGCGCTCGAGATCGCGCAGGTCGGGTGGCGTCTTCATGCGCTTGATGCGCAGGCGGCTGCCGGCCTCGTCGATGAGGTCGATCGCCTTGTCGGGCAGGTGGCGGTCGGAGATGTAGCGGTCGGCGAGGTTGGCGGCGGCGACGAGCGCCTGGTCGGTGATCGTCACCCGGTGGTGGGCCTCGTACTGGTCGCGGATGCCCTTCAGGATCTCGATCGTGTGGGCGAGCGTCGGCTCCTCGACCCGGACCGGCTGGAAGCGGCGCTCGAGGGCGGCGTCCTTCTCGACGTGCTTGCGGTACTCGTCGAGCGTGGTGGCACCGACCGTCTGCAGCTCGCCGCGGGCGAGCATCGGCTTGAGGATCGACGCCGCGTCGATCGCGCCTTCGGCCGCGCCGGCACCGACGAGCGTGTGGATCTCGTCGATGAACAAGATGATGTCGCCGCGGGTCTTGATCTCCTTGAGCACCTTCTTGAGGCGCTCCTCGAAGTCGCCGCGGTAGCGCGAGCCGGCGACGAGGGCGCCGAGGTCGAGCGTGTAGAGCTGCTTGCCGTGCAACGTGTCGGGCACGTCGTTGTTGACGATCATCTGGGCGAGGCCTTCGACGATCGCCGTCTTGCCGACGCCCGGCTCACCGACGAGCACCGGGTTGTTCTTGGTGCGCCGCGACAGGATCTGCATCACCCGTTCGAGCTCGCGGGTGCGGCCGATGACCGGGTCGAGCTTGTGCTCGCGGGCCATCTGGGTGAGGTTGCGACCGAACTGGTCGAGGATCTGGCTGGAACCCTTGTCGCTCGGGTCGTCCTTCGTCGATCCGCCGACGTTGGCGCCCGCCGTGCCCGGCTCGCCTCCGCTGGCGCGGCCGCTGGTCGCCGGACCCTGGTAGCCCGAGAGCAGTTGGATCACCTGCTGGCGGACGCGGCTGAGATCGGCCCCCAGCTTCACGAGCACCTGGGCGGCGACACCCTCGCCCTCGCGGATCAGGCCGAGCAGGATGTGCTCGGTGCCGATGTAGTTGTGGCCGAGTTGCAGGGCCTCGCGCAGTGACAGCTCGAGCACCTTCTTCGCCCGGGGGGTGAACGGGATGTGCCCGGACGGCGATGACCCGCCCTGTCCGATGATCTCTTCGACCTGGTTGCGGACGGCCTCGAGCGAGATGCCGAGGCTCTCGAGGGCCTTGGCGGCGACGCCTTCACCTTCATGGATGAGGCCCAGGAGGATGTGCTCGGTGCCGATGTAGCTGTGGTTCAGCAGCCGCGCTTCCTCCTGCGCCAGCACGACGACCCGCCTGGCTCTGTCGGTGAAGCGTTCGAACATGAGTGTCGCCCTTTCCCGAACGGCGATTGCGTGTACTCACTCTATCGGTGGGCCGCGACCTTGCTTGATGGTTCTGGGCTTGATGGTTCTGGGCTTGATGGTTCTGGGCTCGATCGACTGGGTTCGACCGATCCGGGCTTGATCGACCGGGGTCCGATCGCTGACATGTACCGACCGTGTAACGGTCGGGCGCCAGTTGTGTTCGCTGATTTCGCCGAATCCGCCTAGCCTGTCCGCGTGTCCGACGACGGGTCGACGTCTCCGCTGTTCTCGCTGCCGGGGATCGACGCCGATCGAGGCCGGGTCGAGGCGGCGATGCGTGAGTCGGTGGTGACATCCGACCCGTACCTGACCGAGATCGCCTCGCATCTGATCGTCGCCGGGGGCAAGCGTTTGCGGCCCGTGCTGGCAATCGCCGCGGCCAGGGTGGCCGGCGCGATCGCCACCGACGAGGCGGTGCGAGGCGGCGTCGCGTGCGAGCTCGTGCACCTCGGCTCGCTGTACCACGACGACGTGATGGACGAGGCGATGACGCGGCGCGGGGTCGACACCGTGAACGCGAAGTGGGGCAACCTGCAGGCCATCCTCGCCGGCGACTTCCTGCTGTCACGGGCGTCGGGCATCGCCGCGTCGCTCGGCACCGAGATCGCCGGATTGCTGGCGAGCACGATCGGTTGGCTGTGCGAGGGCCAGATCGAGGAGCTGCGCCACACGTACGACACGGGGCGCGTCGAGTCGAGCTACTTCACGTCGATCCAGGGCAAGACCGCATCGCTGTTCGGAACGGCCGCCCGCATCGGGGGCATCGTCACCGGATCCGACCGTGCTCTCGTCGAGGCGCTCACCGAGTACGGCAACTCGTTCGGCGTCGTGTTCCAGATCGTCGACGACATCCTCGACGTCACGGCCACCGAGGATCAGCTCGGCAAGCCCGCCGGTCACGACATGGTCGAGGGTGTCTACACGCTCCCCGTGCTGCGGACGCTCGCGCTCGGCCGTTCGATCTCCGAGGAGCTCCGCGATCTGCTCGGCCGACCGCTCGGCGTGGTCGAGCGTGACAAGGCACTGGCGATCGTCCGCTCGAACGAAGGTGTCGAGAGCGCGGTCGCCACGGCCAGGCAGTACGTCGACACCGCCGAGGCGGTGTGCGACCGGTTCCCTGCTGGTACCGCGACCGACGCGCTCCGTGCCGCGCCTGCCGCGCTCCTCGCCACGGTGTACACCCGCTCTGGAGGCTGACGTCAGGCGCGCCGAGTCAGGCGCACCGAGTCAGGCGCACCAGATCAAGCGCGGGGCGCGACTCGAGAGACCGCGCCGGCGACCCGATAGGCGAGCTCCGGCGGGCCGGCCAGGGAGGGTCGTAGCTCGTTGGTCGCCACGCGAACGACATGGCCGGCGATCGAGCGCCGCTTCGTGACGGTGCGTGACAGGCGATTCATCATCGCCGGCCGTCCGGCGAACCGGTCGAACAGACGGCCGATCTTGAAATACGTCCCATAGTCCTCGGCGAGCACGGCGGGATAGCGCTGCAGCACGGTGGCGTTGTTCTCGCGCAGTGCCTCGTCGAGCACGTCGCCGGCGATCCGGCCCGTCTCGTAGGCGTACTCGATTCCGGCGCCGACGAACGGGTTGGCGCTCCCGGCCGCGTCGCCGATGACGAGCCATGTCGGGCCGGCGGCCGGACCGACCGAGCCGCCCATGGGCACCCGCCCGCTGGCCGGGGCGCCCAGCGGCGTGCCGGGTTCGATCTGCCACCGCTCGGCGATGTCGGCTGCGAACTGCTCGAGCAGATGCGTCGTGTTGATCGCCCTGAACTCCTTGGCGGTCGACACGACGCCCGTGCCGACGTTCACGGTGCCGTCACCGAGCGGGAACACCCAGCCGAAGCCGGTGATCGACATGCCGTTGCGATCGGTGAGGTCGACGGTCAACTCGATGACATGCGTGTCGTGGAGCGGTGTGGAGAAGTAGTTGCGGATCGCCGTGGCGTACGGCCATGTGCGTTCGCGCGAGGTGCCGAGCGCGCGTCCGAACCGGCTGTTGGCGCCGTCGGCGACGACGAGGTACCGGGCCCGCATCTCCGTGGTCGAGCCGTCTGGTCGTCGCACGACGACGCCGCGGACGAATCCGCGCTCGACGATCGGTGTGATCGCCTCGTGACCGTCGAGGAGGGTGGCGCCGGCCGCGACCGCCCGGTCGGCGACGAGCTTGTCGAGCCGGTCGCGGCGGGCGACGAGACCGTACGCCGGGAAGACGGGATGCGACGGCCAGCCGATCTCGACGTGGCTGCCGCGCCCGGTCAGACGGATCCGATCGATGCGCTGGAACCCGGCCAGCGCGTCGGCGTCGATACCCATCGCCGAGAGCTCGTGGACAGCGCGCGGTGTGAGCGTGTCGCCGCACGTCTTCATCCGCGGCAACGTCCGCCGTTCGAGGACCGTGACGCGATGGCCGGCCCCGGCGAGCCGGATCGCGGCCGCCGCCCCGGCGGGCCCGGCGCCGATGACGATCGCGTCGACAGTGTCGGGCGCGTGTGGCCCGCGCCGCGCGTGTCCGTCGCGGGGGCCGGAGTCGGCGGCGGTCACCCGGTGCCGGCTGGGGAACCGGGGGCCGGCGCGGTGCCGATCGGGATGATGTCGTCGACCGATTCCTCGAGGGTCGGCAGCGTGAAGTCGCCGGCTTCGAGCCCGGCGAAGATCTCGGATTCCTCGGCGCACCACTGCTCGAACTCTGCGGCGAACTCGGCCGTCGGGTCGGCTCCGCCGAGCGTGTAACGCTCGTGGCAGACGACGGCGAGCAGCTCGGCATCGGTCAGCTCACCGCCGGCATCCTGGCCCCACTGTGGCATCGGCCCGCGGGCGCCGGTCAGGTGCGGGCCGCCGGCACGATCAGGGTTGCCGTAGTTGGTCACACCGGCGATGTTGTAGTTCGCGGTGCCGTAGTAGACGAACCGCAACTGGTCCTCGATGTGCGGGAACGTCGCCAGGACCTCGCCGTTGATGAACCCGTAGCCGACTCCGCCCGCCCCCGTGGCGCCGTGGCACGACGCGCAGCTCCCGTACACCTCGGCGCCCTGGCCGAGCGGTCCACTGGCCGCTGTGGCCTGATCGGTGACCGACCTCACGTACATGAACCCCCACAGCGGCAACAGGCTGAGCGCGCCCATCGCCCAGAATGGCATCCGCCGGCGCGCCTTGTAGGCGGCGACCACCGCCGAGTCGGGCTTCGGTGGCGGCGGGCCGACCGGTGCCTGGGCGGCCGCGCGAGGCGCCGGACCGGTGGCGGCAGGCGCCGCTGACGCTGCTTGCACGGCCGTCGCCGGCGTGGCCGGCGCTGCCGCGGCGGGGCTGGCGGGAGCGGGTTCCCCTTCGTCCTCGCCGCCGAGACCGAGAGCGGCGCGGCGCTCGCGGCTTCGCTTCAGCAGGTGTTCGGGGATCTCGGTCACTCGCGTCCTCTCACGGCAGAGCTCTCACGACGTGCACCAACGATAGACGTCGAGCCGGCCCGGCAGCGAACGATCTGGATGCACTAATGCACAACCGGGCCTCGTGAGAACGCTCGGCGACTAGGGTTCTCGCGAGCGTTCCCCCACGAGTCCGTCCCATCGGGCACACCAGCACAATTGACACGGGCACGACTGCACAGACGACCCGACCACACGACCGGAACACGACAGGAGCAGCGAGAGGCAATGCCGCCATGATCGCCATCGACGCCGTCGACGCTCTCGCCATCGACGTTTCGAAGTGGCCGGGCATCAACGTCGCATTCCTCGCGTCGCTGACCGCGTCGACGTTGCTCACGCTCGCCGCCATCCCGTACGGCAAGCGCCGACCGATCGGCACCCCGGTCTCGTGGGGCGAGGCGATGCTCGGCGGCACGTACGCGTTCGGTGTGCTGTTCCTCGCCTTCGGCGTCGTGCCCCACCAGTGGATCGACCACGCCGACAAGAACCTCGGGTGGGACCGCACGCGCATCGTGATGGGGCCGGGCGGGATCCTCAAACCACAGTCGCCGTACGGCGGCTGGAACCCGATCACGCTGCAGTACGAGGCGGTCCGCGACATCGTCGTGGTCCTCATCCACGTCTACTTCTTCGGGCTGCTGATCTTCATCTGGCTGTGGTGGCAGAAACGTGGTCAGGCGACGAGCACCGCGATCGAGACGAGCACGTACGGTCGCCCGCTGGTGAAGAAGGCCTGACCGATGGCGCGCACCGATGCCAATCCCCCGATGATGCCGTACACCGACGAGTACCAGCTCTTCGAGGTCGACGCCGACTACCTCACCAAGGCGGTCAAGCCCAAGCAGTTCATCCACATCGACCAGACCGAGTGCATCATGTGCGAGGGCTGCGTCGACATCTGCCCGTGGAAGTGCATCCACATGGTGACCCCCGACGCGATCGTCGAAGCCACGGGCACCGAGCAGCCCGGCGACGACCCGTCCGACAAGGTGGTGTTCATCATCGACGACGACATCTGCACGCGCTGCGCGCTGTGCGTCGACCGCTGCCCGACCGGCGTCATCATCCTCGGCAAGGTCGGGCCGGCGAGCGCCGGTGGCGACCAGCACGTGCGAACGGCGAGCCACGGTTACGCGTACGGCATGAGGTTCTGAGGAAGTCCAGATCGATATGGCCAAGATCATCGACGAGCAGCCCCGCCCGACAATGAAGGACCGCGCCAACAAGGCGATGGGGTCTGTGCAGGGGAGCCAGGTGTGGGCGAGCATCTTCCGCCCCGGCTCGATCTTCCGCAAGGGCTACACCGACAGCCCCCGCAACCGCAGCTACGTGATCATGAACTCGGTGCTGTACCACCTGCACCCGGTCAAGGTGAAGCGCCACGCGGTCAAGGTCAGCTACACCCTCTGCCTCGGTGGGCTGAGCTTCTTCCTGTTCATCCTGCTCACCGTCACGGGCATCTTCTTGATGTTCTTCTACCGGCCCGAGGCCACCGCGGCGTGGGACGACATCTCGAACCTGCAGACGTCGGTGACGTTCGGACTGCTCGTGCGCAACATGCACCGATGGGGTGCGCACCTGATGGTGCTCACGGTGTTCTTGCACATGGCGCGCGTCTTCTACCACGGCGCCTACAAGCCACCGCGTGAGTTCAACTGGGTGATCGGCGTGATCCTGCTCACGCTCACGCTGCTGCTGTCGTTCACCGGCTATCTGTTGCCGTGGGACCAACTCGCGCTGTGGGCGGTCACCGTGGGCACGAACATGATGGGCTACACGCCCGTGTTCGGTCAGGACGTCAGGTTCGTGCTGCTCGGCGGCAAGGAGATCGGCGCCGAGACCCTCTTGCGATGGTACGTGCTGCACGTGCTCTTCTTCCCGTTCATCATCGTGATCTTCATGGCCATCCACTTCTGGCGCGTCCGCAAGGACGGCGGCATCTCAGGACCACTCTGATGGTCGGGACTAGCCTCCGCTTCGCTTTGGCCGCTCCCTCCTGTCTCGCTGTGCCTGGCGGCACGACGCTCGACTCGCGCCATCGGCCGAACTCGGGAGGCTTGCATGACTGAGATTCCCGAACACTTGCTCAAGCGGGCCAAGGAGGCACGCGAGAAGGCGGCCGCCGAAGAGGCCCCCGCGGCGGCACCCGCCGACGCACCGGCTGAGGCGCCGGCCGCCGCGGCTGGCGGTGGGGAAGAGGCCGCCGCCGACCCGCGGATCCCTGCCCATCTGCTCGAGCGCAGCCGGGCGGCGCGGGCGAAGCCCGCCGCCGACGACGCTGGTGGTGGCGCGGTCGCCGTCGCCGAGAAGGTGGGCGCCGTCGTCACCGCCACGCCGACGGGTGGCGGTGTGCCGATGGGCGCCGGGCCAGGAGGTCACACCCAGCGGCTGCTCACCGTCGTCAAGAGCGGCTCGATCCAGGAGGTCAAGGCGGCGCCGATCGACAAGGTGCACACGTGGCCGCACCTGCTCGCCGCCGAGTTCGCGGCGGCCCTCGTCTGCACGGCGTTCACGTTCTTGTTCTCGGTGTGGGTGAACGCCCCGCTGCTGCAGCACTCCAACGCCAACCAGACACCGAACCCGTCGAAGGCACCGTGGTACTTCCTCGGCCTCCAGGAACTGCTCACGATGTTCCACCCGATGATCGCCGGCGTGACGATCCCGGGCGTCGGTCTGATCGTGCTCATCTTCGCTCCGTACATCGACAAGAACCCCTCCAACAAGCCCGAGGATCGCAAGTTCGCGATCTCGCTGATGACCGTGCACCTCATGTTCTGGGCGGTGCTCGTCATGATCGGCTCGTTCTTCCGGGGTCCTGGCTTCAACTTCACCCTGCCGTGGCGAGACGGCCTGTTCTTCGAGCTGTGATCGGGCGCGGAAGGAGATCGCATCCATGAACGCCACCAGCATCATCGTGATCGCCATCGCCGCCATCGTGGTGCTCGGAATGATCTCGTTCGTCACGTTGGCTCGCCGCTCCGACGTCCGCGGTGCCGGCGCGCTCAGCGCCGAGACCCGCCAACGCGACCGCGCCGCACGTGCGGCGCGTCCCGTCGAGCCGCCCGCTCGCAACGCGGCCGAGGCCGAGGCGGAGGGAGTGGCCGCCCGCGCCGGCGCGGAGCTCGTGCCCACCCAGCCGGCGCCATTGGCGCCCTGGGTGCCGCCCGACCCCGAGGCGATCGGCGTGAGCCGGCGGATGTTCTTCAACCGCGCCACCGTCTCGCTGATGACCGCCGGCATCGGCGCCTTCTCGGCGGCGAGCTTCGTCGCCTTCCTCTGGCCGTTCCAGACCGGCGGTTTCGGCGGCAGGGTGCCCGTCGGCAAGCTCGACGACATCAAGGCGGGCATCACCGCGGGCAGTGGCTTCTTCTATGCGCCCGAGGCACGCACCTGGATCACCGCCTATCCGAGCGATGCGATCCCGAAGGCCGAAGGCGTCTACGAGGAGTCGATCGTCGCCGGCATGCGGTCGGGCATCGTGGCGCTCTACCAGAAGTGCCCGCACCTCGGCTGTCGCGTCCCGCAGTGTGTGAGCAGTCAGTGGTTCGAGTGCCCGTGCCACGGCTCCCAGTACAACCGCGTCGGTGAGAAGAAAGCCGGCCCCGCGCCGCGTGGCATGGATCGCTTCCCGGTCACCGTCGCCGCCAACGGCGACGTCACCGTCGACACCGGCATCGTCGTCAACGGGCCACCGATCGGCACCAACACCACCGGCCAGGAGGCCGAGGGCCCGCACTGCATCGGGCAGACGGAGCACTGATGCCGGCACTGGCGACGACGTCGATCGCGTGGGTCCTCCTCGCGATCATGGTGGTGGGCTGGATCGTCTATGCCGCGCTCAACGCCGGCGCGGCACGGCGCGAGCTCGGCTCGGAGCTCGAGATCGCCGCCAACCGCAAGCCGTACCTCGACGACGAGGAGCTCGAAGGTCGGCGACTCGAGCTCGTGATGCTGGTCAGCCTCGTCATGCTCGTGATCATCGTCATCGGCCTCCCCCTCTACTGGATCTTCGAGCCGTCGCGCATGGCCGGCGCCACCGAGGGCGAGGAACAGCGCTTCATCCACTGGGGTGAGCGGCTGTTCTCGCCGACGGGCACGTTCACGGACTCCTTCAACTGTGCCGGCTGCCACGGTGGGATGCGGGCCAGCGGCGGCGTCGCCCCGTTCAACCTCACCGACGGTCGCACGGGTGAGGTCAACGCGGTCGAGTGGTACGCGCCGGCGCTGGACACCGTCTTCTACCGCTTCGACGAGGAAGAGGTGCGGTTCATCATCGTGTACGGCCGGCCGTTCTCACCGATGTCGCCCTGGGGCCTCGCCGGCGGCGGCCCGTTGAACGACCAGCAGGTCGACACGCTGCTGGCGTACATCAAGAGCATCCAGATCGAGCGCGAAGACTGCGCAGAGGGTGAGGACGATCCACGGGTGTGCGACTCCGGCCATCTGCCGGCCGAGGACCAGGCCGACATCGACGAGCTGGCGCGCCGCGCCGTCGACGACGGCGAGTTCGCGAGCTACGGCGAGGCGCTGTTCAACCTCAACCTCGCGAGCGGTGCGTACAGCTGCGCGAGGTGCCACACTCCGGGTTGGAGCTGGGGCGATCCCGGTGTGCCCGGGCAGGGTGCGTTCGGCTGGAACCTGACCGACGGTGCGGTCGACACCCACTTCCCAGCCGTCGACGA
>DASUEW010000323.1:0-2934 GCA_036274875.1 Ilumatobacteraceae bacterium | reverse complement strand
CGACCGTATCGCGGTGCTGGAGCGGGGCCGAATCGTCGAGCAGGGATCGCACGACAGTCTCATCGCTCGCAACGGTCGTTACCGGCGCCTGTCCGACCTGCAGTTCGGCCACGAGCCCGCCGTCACCAACCCGACGCGGTGGTCGGACCCCATCGGTGAACCGATGCGGCTCCCCGCCAACAACCTGACACGAGCAGGAAGGTCGAGATCATGAGTGATCCGGTCAGCGTCCTGTATGTACTGAAACGGTACCCGCGGCTGAGTGAGACCTTCGTCGTGCGCGAGATCCTCGGCCTCGAGACGGCGGGCATCCGCGTCGGCATCGACGGACTCTCGCCGCCCGAGCCCGGCCTCCGCCATCCAGAGGTCGATGACGTCCGCGCCGCAGTCCGCTACGTTCCGCACCGTCCGCGGCTGTGGCACCCGCGAGTCGCGGCCGTGCACTCGGGGCTGATCGCCCGCGCGCCGGTCGTCTGGCTCCGTTGCGCCTGCCTTGCCCATCGCGAAGGCCAGTGGCGCCGGTTCCTGCAGGCCGGATTCGTCGCCAAGCGGGTCAGGCTCGAACGGTACCGCCACCTTCACGCCCACTTCGCCACGGCCGCGGCCGAGACGGCGCGCTGGGCGTCCGAACTGTCCGGCGTCGGATGGACCGTGACAGCACACGCCAAGGACATCTTCCACGACGACCACGCCGACCAGTTCGGGCGCCGGATCGCGACCGCGGCCGCGATGGTCACCGTGTCAGAACACAACGTCGAGCACATCGCCCGCGTCGCTCCGACGAAACGAGTGCGGTTCGTCCCGAATGCCGTCGCCCCTGCCGCCTATCACGAACCTCGGCCGAGCGGCACGGTCCTCTGCGTCGCCCGACTCGTGGCCAAGAAAGGGATCGACACGCTGATCGATGCCGCCGCCGAGCTCGTCGTGACCATCAGCGATCTGCGGGTCGAGGTGATCGGTGACGGCCCATTGCGTTCGGAGCTCGAGGCCCAGATCGTCCGTCTCGGGCTGCAAGACAATGTCGTACTGCGGGGTGCACTTCGCTCCGATGACGTCGCCGACGCCTACAACAAGGCGTCGATGCTCGTGATGCCGTGCAGGGTCGCTGCCGACGGCGACCGGGACGGCCTGCCGACGGTGATCCTCGAGGCGATGGCGCGCGGTTTGCCTGTGGTGTCGACCGACACCGTCGGCATCGGCGAAGTAGTGCGTGACGGCGAGACCGGCCTGCTGGTGCCGGCCGACGACGCCGGCGCGATCGCCAACGCGATCGAGAAGCTCTGGCGGCAACCCGCGCTCGCTCGCACGCTCGGCGAATCGGGACGAGCGCTCGTCACGCATCGTCACGACCCGGGTCGCTGCGCGAAACAACTCGCATCCGTGTTCGACGAGGTGACGTCGTGAGGATCGCCGTTCTGTGCACCGACCTCGGCATCAAGATCCCCGGTGACAAGGGTGCGTCGCTGCACCTCGCGGCCATCTCACAGGCATTCGCGACGGCCGGTCACGACGTGCTGCTGTTGGGCGTCGCCGGGCATGGCGCACCACCTGCGGGTCTCGAACATCTGCTGCTGCCACACCCCGGCCGCTCCAGCGGCCTACGCCGCGAACTACGCAAGGCGCGGTTCGTCGCCAACATGCCCGCTGCCGCAGGCCCGGCGCTCGATGCGTTCCGTCCCGACGTCGTATACGAGCGCCTCTCACTGTTCGGCACCGCCGGCAAGCGACTGGCCGAGCGCGCCGGTGTGCCGCACGTCGTCGAGATCAACGCCTTGCTGGCCCGCGAGGAACAGCAATGGCGCGGGCTGCGTCTCGGCGCGTTCGCCCGACAGCGCGAGCGCGTGACGCTCGACCACGCGATGCTGCGCGTCGCCGTCTCGGCCGAGATCGCCGCACAGGTCGACGAGGTCGCACCCGGCGGGCGAACCGTCGTCGTCGCCAACGGCGTCGATCTCGACCTGTTCGCCGATCTCCCCGACAGGGAGTCGACCCGCCGAGACCTCGGGCTGTCGGCCGACACGTGCGCGGCCGTCTTCGTCGGTGCGTTACGGCCGTGGCACGGCCTCGATGTGGCGATCCGGGCGTTGTCCGGCGCTCCCCCACACGTGCGCCTGCTCGTGGCCGGCGACGGCCCCGTGGCGACCGAGCTGCGCCTGCTCGCCGACGGGCTGGGCGTGTCGGATCGGGTCGCCTGGCTCGGTCACGTGCCGCACGACGCCGTGCCCGGCGTGCTCGCCGCGGCCGACATCGCCGTCGCGCCGTACCCAGACTCGAGCACGTTCTCGTTCTCGCCGCTCAAGCTCTACGAGTACCTCGCCGCCGGAACACCGGTCGTCGCCAGCGCCATCGGGCAGATCCCCGAGGTGCTCGCCGGCGGGCGCTTCGGCACGCTCGTCGCGCCCGGCGACCCCCGGGCGCTCGCAGCGGCATTTCTGCGCTTCACCCTCGATCCCGCACCCGCACGACGCGTCGCCGCGACCGCCCGACGCTACGCGTTCGAACACTTCGGCTGGCAGCGACGTGCCGAGGAGATCGTCGATCACATCATCGCCGCAGGAGCCGCTCGCAACCGTGAGGTACCCCATGCAATGGCCAACTGATCATCCCGCCGTCGTCGACAAGGACTTGGTCGCGCCCTCGGCGGGGGCCGACGAGATCGCGACCGGCGCATCGATCGGACCTGTGCTTCGACACCTTCCCGGTCGCCGAGTCGCGACGGCCATACGGCTTCCGGACGGCACGGACGCCGTGCTGAAGGTATTCGCCAGCCCCAGAGCCCGCGGCAACGACCGTCGTCTCGCGGCCCTCGCCGTCTCATCCGCGAGCAACCTCGTGCCCCGCTCGCTGGGCGTCGATCGCGGCGGCCACGTCTCGCTCATCTCGTGGAGCCCTGGGACGGTGTACGACGAACTGTCCGACACGGCCTTCGTCGCC
>DASUEW010000322.1:0-4168 GCA_036274875.1 Ilumatobacteraceae bacterium | reverse complement strand
ACGTCCGAGGACGAGCGCGACCGGATCCGCCAGATCGTCGACGCACGCCTCGGCGGTCTCGACTCAGCCGACCTGGCAGTGCTCGGCTACGCGCAGTTCCTGGCCCAGCTCGAGGCCGGGCTGGCGCCGCACCACGCCGGTATGGTGCCACCGTTCAAAGAGGTCGTCGAAGCCTGCTTCGTCGAGGGCCTCGTGAAGGTCGTGTTCGCCACCGAGACCCTTGCCGTCGGGATCAACATGCCGGCCCGCACCGTCGTGATCGAGAAGCTCACGAAGTTCACCGGCGATCACCACGAGCAGCTCACACCCGGCCAGTACACCCAGCTCACCGGGAGGGCGGGCCGTCGGGGCATCGACGAGCTCGGACACGCGGTCGTCGCATGGAGCCCATTCGTACGCTTCGAAGCGGTCGCCGAGCTCGCCGCCAGCCGGTCGTTCCACCTACGTTCGGCGTTCCGTCCGACGTACAACATGGCCGCCAACCTCGTGCGCAACTACGGGGACGCGGAGGCACATCACCTGCTCAACCTGTCGTTCGCGCAGTTCCAGGCCGATCGCGACGTCGTGCGGATCGAGACCAGGCTCGAACGCCAACGGGCCCGGCTGGCCGACCTGCGCGAGGAGGCGCAGAGCCCGTACGGCGACATCGGCGAGTACCGGCAGGCGATCGAACAGGCACGCGAGCCGCGTGGTCGCGACGATCCGGTCGAGCTGGCGATGCTGAAACTCCGACCGGGCAACGTGGTGTTCGTCAACAAGGGCAAGTACCGGGGACCGGCGGCCGTGGTCGCCAGCGCCCACCGCAAAGGCGGACTCCGCCTGACCACCATCACCGCCGGTGGCGACTCGATCCAGTTGACAGCCGCCGACTTCGGCATGCCGCCGCGCCAGCTGGCGACGGTGACGCTGCCGACGCCGTACGCCCCGAACCGCCACGACTACCGGCGCGAGGTCGGACGGCGGGTCAAGAACGCCAAGCTCGCGTCGCGGGGCCACGAGGGTGGCCGGTCGACGAAGGTGGAGCGACCGGTGTTCGACACGCGGTCGGGCATGCACCCCGTCGAAGCCGACCCCGACCTGCGGGCACGGATCCGAGCGGCCGGGCAGGCCGACCGCGTCCAGCGCGAGATCGTCGAGCTCGAGAGCCGCGTCCAGCGTCACAACCAGTCACTGGCGCGAGAGTTCGACGGTGTGCTCGGGGTGTTGTCGACGTTCGGCTACGTCGACCGCGAGGCGTGGACGCTCACCGACGCCGGCGAGATGCTCGCCCGGACGTTCCATGAGTCGGACCTCCTGGTCACCCAGTGTCTGCGGCTCGAGTTGCTCGACCATCTCACCCCGGCCGAGCTCGCCGGGCTGGTGTCGACGTTCGTCTACGAGCACCGCGCGCCCGACGATCCGCCCCGGCCCTGGTTCCCGTCCGACGACATCAAGCGCCGGTGGCGCAGCATCGCGGCCGTCAGCGAGGACCTCGCCGCGATCGAACGCAGCCACGGCCTCGCCGAGCACCGCCCGCCCGAACCGACGTTCATCGCCGTGGCGTATGCGTGGATCGCGGGCGACAGCTTCGCCCAGGTGGTCGCCGACGAGGAGCTCACCGGGGGCGACTTCGTCAGGACGATGAAACAGCTCATCGATCTGCTCGGCCAGATCGCGATCGTCGCGCCCGATCCCGAGACCCGGCGCGCCGCTCGCCACGCCGCCGACGCCGCGTTCCGCGACGTCGTCGCCGACTCGGCGTCGCCGTCGGCGGTGGTCTGATGGTGACCGCCAGGTTGTGACCATCGAAAAAGGCGCCGACTGGGGTGAGCAGGTCGCCCGGCCCGGCGGGCTCATCGTCGCCACGTCCGACGCCGAGCTCGCCGAGCTCGCCGCGAGCGCGTCGATGGCGCCATTGGCAGCGTCGGCCGGCGACCTGCATCGGACGCTCGGGCGCGGTCACGACGGACCGACGATGCATCTCGTGCCACTCGACATGCTCCGCGTCGTCGCCGACGACATCGAGCTCCGTGCGGTTGCCCACGTCGTGGCGCGCCGGTCGTGGTGGCACGGGCCCATCGTCGGAGTGTTCAACTGCGAGCACCTCGGGCGCTGGGACGCCGCGCCGCGTGGTCATCCCAACGATGGTCGCGCCGACGTGATCGAAGTCGATGCGGCGATGACGATGCGGGCACGGGTGCAGGCCTGGCGGCGATTGCCGTCGGGCACCCACGTCCCGCACCCGGCGATCCGCGTCTCCCAGCGCAGTGCCGCGAGCTGGGAGTTCGCGCACCCGCTGGTGCTCTACGTCGACGGCCGACGGCACGGCGAGGTCCGTCGGCTGGCGGTGACGGTCGAGCCCGACGCCTTTCGACTGCACGTTTGAGGGGTCCGCGGACCGTGTGTGCGGCCCTCCGCTCGGCGATCCGAGTGCTCGAGATCCTGCACATCCGGGATCCCGTCGACGCCCGGGCCGGCCTCCTAGCATGACGCCCCGTGGCTGTCTACGTGCCAGAGGACTTCACGACCGAAGAGAGCGACGTCCTCCGGCGCTACTTCACCAACCTCGATGGGCCGGTGTTCGCGCTCGTGAACCTCCCAGAGGTCGTGAAGGGGGCGTTGTTCGCCCGGTACAGCCGGAGTCCGAAGAGCCTCCGGCGGCTCTTCCTCGACGAGTTCGTCGGCGATCTCGACGTCGCCGGCGATCAGACGATCGACGCCACGATCGGGCTCGAACGGGCCGAGGAGCTGTACGAGAAGGTGTTCTTCGAGTACGGCGACGACTCGGTCGCCCAGTTGGGCGGCGTGCACCTCGCCTGTGAGCAGGCGTCGAACGTCCTGACCAAGATCCTCGAGTGGGGACGGCTGATGAGCTACCTCGAGCAGAGCACGCGGTACATCGCATACGACTCCCGCCTCGGTGGCCGTTACCGCTACTACCGCGATCCGCACGTGCTGTCGAGCCGGCTCGGCACTCGCTACGTGGGCGACATGGATCGCATCTTCGACGCCTACAGCGCGTCGGTCGCGGCGGTTACCGAGCATGTCCGCACGACGATCCCGCGACAGGCCGACGACAGCGAGTTCATATACCGGCAGGCGACACGCGCCAAGGCGCTCGACGCCACCCGCGGAATCCTGCCATCGGCATCGCTGTCGAACGTCGGGATCTACGGCACCGGCCAGGCGTTCGAGACGATGTTGCTGCGCATGCGGTCCCACCCGCTCCCCGAGGCACAGGCCTACGCCGAGCTCATGCTGCACGAGCTGCGCAAGGTGATCCCGAGCTTCCTGCGACGCGTCGACCTGCCCGATCGTGGTGGTCAGTGGAGCGACTACCTCACCTCGACGCGGAGCGACACCGCGGCCATCGTCGATCGACTGTTCGGCGGTACGCCGGTGGAGCAGGTGCCGGCGGTGACACTCGTCGACTGGGATCCCGACGCCGAGGACAAACTGTTGGCCGCGATCTGTTACCCGCACGCCAACCTCCCCGAACAGACGCTGCTCGAGCGTGTACGGCGACTCGGAGCCGACGACCGCGTCGCGCTCGTACGTGCCTACGTCGGAGACCGACGGAATCGACGCCACAAGCCCGGCCGGGCGTTCGAGCGCGTCGGATACCGCTTCGACGTGTTGTCCGACTACGGCGCGTTCCGCGACCTGCAGCGGCATCGCCTGCTGACGATCGAGTGGCAGCGCCTCACGCCTCACCACGGATATGTGCGACCCGACCTCGTCGACGAAGCGGGACTCGCCGAGCTGTTCGACTCGGCCATGGCGCGCTCGGCCGCACTGCACGATGCGTTACGACCGGACTACCCCGAACAGGCGGCATACGCCGTGGCGATGGCGTACCGGCTGCGGTACGTCATGCAGTTCAACGCACGCGAGGCGATCCACATGCTCGAGCTGCGCTCCTCCCCGCAGGGCCATCCGGCGTACCGACGGGTGGCGCTCGAGATGCACCGTCAGATCGGTGCCGTCGCCGGACATCACGCGATCGCAGACGCGATGGTCCACATGACCACCGACGCGCCGGAGCTCGAGCGACTCGAGTCCGAGCGTCGGGCCGAGTCCCGTCGCCAACCACGCTGACGCGTCTGATTGGGTCGGCTCACCGCACGTCGCGTCGTTGAACGTCTGGTCGCCGACCGAGTCTGATTGGGTCGGCTCACCGCACGTCGCG
>DASUEW010000321.1:0-5705 GCA_036274875.1 Ilumatobacteraceae bacterium | reverse complement strand
AGATCATCTCTTGCGGGATCGGTCGACCCGGCCGCTTGCCGACGTCGATCAGCTCGGCCGTCGGTGGCACGAGCGCGAGCACACCGTCGCCGACGAGGGCGTCGTGGACGACGACCTCGGCCTCGGCCAACAGCCGAGTGGCGCGCACCGTGAGCAGATCGGGGTCGCCCGGGCCGGCCCCGACGAGCGCGACGGTCATGATGCGATCTCGGCGTCACCGAGAACGTCGCGGCGTCCACGACGGCGCACGGTCGGTGCCGGTAGCCACGTCTCGAGCGTGGTCGCACCCTGGGCGAAACACCAGTCGCCGAAGTGGAGGGCGTCGTCGTCCACCCCGTCGGCGGCGAAGCGCTCGAGTAGCGGCCGCAGGTGGGCGGTGAGCTCGTCGAGCGGGATGTCGGCGCGGACGCGCTGGGCGAGGCGGTCGCCGCCCGCCGACCCGCCGAGGTAGAGGTCGTACGTCTTCTTCGTGCGCCCGACGATGCCGATCTCGGCGGAGTAAGGCCGCGAGCAGCCGTTGGGGCACCCCGTCATGTTCAGCCGGATCGCCTGGCCCTCGTTGCCGGTGTCGGCGAGCAGCTTCTCGAGCTCGTCGATCACCGCCGGCAGGACGCGCTCGGCCTCGCCGAGCGCCTGCCCGCACGTCGGGAGCGCCGGGCAGGCGATCGCCAATCGCCGCAGCGGGCTCACCTCGTCGGGCAGCGCCACCTCGTGCCGGCGCAGCATCGTGAGCAGCGCGCCGCGGTCGTTCACACCGCACAGCAGGAGATCCTGGCGCGGCGTGACCCGGATCTCCGATACGAGTCCCGACCGAGCGACCTCGCGGAGCGCGTCGCGGTAGTTGCCCGCCACGCGGCCCGACGACACCGGGAGGCCGAGTGTGTCGTGATCCCAACCGTGATGGGCGTCGAGGTTCCACGGCAGCAGTTCGGTCGGCTCGGCGACGGCTCGGCCGATCCGAGCCTCGATCTCGGCGCGGAGCCATTCGATGCCGCGCTCCTCGAGCGTGTACTTGAGCCGGGCCCGATGACGGTCGTCGCGGTTGCCGAAGTCGCGCTGCGTCGCGACGATGGCCTCGACGACATCGGCGACATCCCCTGGCGGCACCCAGGCGACCGGCCGCCCGAGCACCGGGTACGTGTCGTCGGGCCGCGAGTGGCTCATGCCCATCCCGCCGCCGGCAAGCACGACGAAGCCGGTCAGCTCGCCGGTGAGACCCTCACTCAGCGTCGGGACGACACCGACGTCGTGCGAGTGGATGTCGACGCAGTTGTCGCCGGGCCACGCGATGCCGATCTGGAACTTGCGCGGCAGGTAGGACTCGCCGTAGAGCGGTTCCACCGGCCCGCCGGCCGGCGGTGCCTCGGCCGTGACCGCCCGCTCGCCGTCGACCCACAGCTCCCAATACGACGGGGTGCGTGGCCGGAACCGTCGAACGAGCTCGGCGACCACGGGTGCGAGCACGGCCCGCCGGTCGGCATGCGGCAGGGGGCAGGCCATCACGTTCCGGACCACGTCGCCGCAGGCGGCGAGCGTCGTGAGCAACGAGGCGTTGATGCCGCCGACGACGTCGTGCAACTGGCCCTTCGGCACGAAGTGGTACTGCACGCCCTGCCTCGTCGTCAGGCGCATCGCGCCGTCGGCCAGCTCGGCGAGACGGTCGAGGGCGAGCCACTGCTCGAGTGAGATCACCCCGCCCGGCACCGACGTGCGCACCATGCAGGAGTAGTCGAGCGGGAGCTTCTGCTGGGTGCGCGACCGGCGGACGTCACGGTCGTCCTGCTGGTAGATGCCGTGGAACTTGAGCAACACGGTGCTCTCGGCACCGAACTCGGCCTCGTCGACGAGCTCGTCGCCGATCGAGCCGCGCAGGTACTGGCTCTCGGCCTTGATCGTCTCGACAGCCATGGCCGTCTCCCTAGTACGTGCGCTCGTCGACGAGCACGGGGGCAGCGGACACGTGCAACCCGCACTCGGTCTTGGCCGTTCCGGCCCACCGGCCGGCGCGGGGATCGTCAGCGTCGGCCGGACGCGTGCACGGCCAGCAACCGATCGACGGGTAGCCACGATCGGTCAACGGATGCGCAGGGAGCTCGTGCATCGCGGTGTAGGTGGCGACGTCGGCGTCGGTCCACTTGGCGATCGGGTTGATCTTCGTCACGGCACGGAGCAGATCGTCGAACACGACGGGCGTGCTCGCCCGGCTCGGCGAGTCGGCTCGGCGCACGCCGGTCACCCAGCCCCGCTTGCCGGCCAGCGCGCGCTGCAGTGGCTCGACCTTGCGGGCTGCACAGCACGCGTCGGTGTCGGTCTGCCACACATCGCGCTCGACGTCGGGGAGCGGGTGAACCGTGCGCAGGTTGAGGCCGAACCGGCGCCGGAGGTCGTCGGCGTACCACTCGGTCTCGGCGAACAGGTAGCCGGTGTCGAGCAGCACGATGTCGACGCCGGGCAGCACCGAGTTGGCGAGGTGGGTGAGGACCGCGTCGCCGAAGCTCGCCGTCACGACCAGGTCGTCGCCGAACGTCTCACCGGCCCAGCGCAGGATCTCGTGGGGGGTCGAGTTCTCGTGCATCCGCCCATTCAACCAAATGTTGACTATTCAGATCAAGTTTATTGGTAAATTGCCTGGGTGAATCGCGGGATGAACGG
The DNA here is from genome assembly GCA_036274875.1 of Ilumatobacteraceae bacterium. GTDB lineage: Bacteria > Actinomycetota > Acidimicrobiia > Acidimicrobiales > Ilumatobacteraceae > JALOLG01. Next base: position 3,053 of record DASUEW010000321.1, on the reverse strand, counting down.
ACATGACGTGTCGTGAACAGGCGGGACGTCACGTTCGGATACCCGGTCGTGCTCGACCTCCACGGCGTGCCGGTGCTGGTCGTCGGCGCCGGGCCGGTCGCGGCCAGGAAGATCGCCGGGCTCGTCGCCGCCGGCGCCGACGTCCGCGTCGTCGCCCCCGAGATCGACGCGCGGCTCGACCGGGACGGAATCGCCGATGTCCGCGAGCGCGTCTACGAGCCGAGTGATCTCGACGGGGTGCGGCTCGTCGTCACCGCCACCGGGGTGGAGGCCGTCGACGCCGCCGTCGCCGCCGATGCCCGCTCCGCGGGAATCTGGGTCAATGCTGCCGATCAGCCCGCCGACTGTGACTTCATCCTGCCTGCGATCGCCCGCCAGGGTCCGGTCAGCGTCGCCGTGAGCACCGACGGCAAGAGCCCGGCGCTCGCCGCCCACCTGCGCGACCGGATCGCGTCACTGCTCACGCCTGCGCTCGCCACGCTGGCAGATGACCTGGCCGCCGAGCGATCGGCGATCAGGGCGGCGGGTGGATCCACCGAAGATCGCGACTGGTCGGCGCGGATCGACGCTGCGCTCGACCGCGAGTCGAAGCAGGTCGAGTAGGCCTGCTGGCCTAGTCTCGGCTCAGTGGCCGGCCGGACGGGCGTAAACCTTGGCGTCAAGGTGCGCGCGTTTTCCACAGTCGCCGCGTGCTGCGTCGTGGTCGCAGCCGGTTGCTCCTCCGGGCCCGACGTCGCGACGCTGACCGCCGAACCGATCGCCGACGGTGATGGGTCCGGCGATCCGGCCGACGATCTCGACCCAGGCACCATCATCCCCGATGATCCCGACGTCACGATCGGCACCCTCGCCAACGGGCTCACGTACTACATCCGAGCGAACGACCGCCCCGGTGGCCGAGCCGAGTTGCGGCTCGTCGTCGACGCCGGCTCGGCGAACGAGCAGCCCGACCAGTCCGGTGTCGCCCACTTCCTCGAGCACATGCTGTTCAACGGCACCGAACAGTTCCCCGAGAACGAGCTGATCGACGTGCTGCGCGGGTTCGGTGCCGAGTTCGGCGCCGACATCAACGCCTTCACGAGCTACGACGAGACCGTCTACCAGCTCACGGTCACCACCGACGACGACGACGTCGTGGCGACCGGCCTCGACGTCCTGGCGCAATGGTTGTCGGCCGCGACCCTCGACCCGACGGCCGTCGAGCAGGAACGGGGAGTCGTCCTCGACGAGTGGCGCGGTTCGGCGCAGAGCTCGCAGGGCCGGTTGTTCGACGCCATCGAGCGGCTGTTCTTGACGGGCACCGGCTACGAGGGCCGCGACCCGATCGGCACGTCGGAGGCGATCGAGTCGATGACTCCCGAGCCACTCCGGCGCTTCTACGACGACTGGTATCGACCGGACAACGCGGCGCTGGTCGTCGTGGGCGACATCGACGTCGGCGACATCGAGCAGGCGATCGTCGAGCGCTTCGAGTCGTTGTCGTCGCGAGCTCAGGCGCCGACCGTCCCGGACCTCGCGTTCCGGGCCGACACCGAGCCGGCGGTCGAGATCCACGCCGACCCCGATCAGCCGGCGGCGTTCGTCGAGGTGACGCTGCCGCTGCCAGCGGTGCAGCGTGGCAGCACCGGGGCTCGGCGCGACGAGGTGCTCGACGACATCGCGTTCGAGGCGATCGCCGACCGTCTGCTGTCCGATCTCAGCGCCGGCGGCGCGGCGTTCACCGGCGTCTCCGTCGACTCGAACAGCCACGTCAGGGGTCTCGACGCGCCGAGCATCCTCGCCGACACATCGCCGGGGAGCGTGCCCGACACGGTGCAGGCCGTGCTCGACGAGATGGAGCGAATCGTCCGTCACGGTTTCGGCAGCAACGAGATCACCCGCCTCGTGACGCAGCGCCGGACCGCGGCCGAGTCGGCGTACGAGGCGCGTTCGACCGTTCTCGATGCCAGCTACGCCGAGTCGTACGTGGCGAGCTTCCTCACCGGCTCGCCGATCCCCGACGCGGCGACCGAGCGCGACGTGATGAACGACATCCTCGACGCGGTGACACCCGACCTCGTCACCGATCGGTTCCGTGAGCGATGGTCGGCGACCGCTCCCCATGTGCTCGTCGTCGGACCGGCCGACGAACCGCTGCCGGCGCCGGCCGACGTGCTCGCGACGATCGCCGCGCTCGCCGACCGGGAGCTGGAACCGCGCGTCGAGGAGGGGGCCGTCGCGTCCCAGTTGATGGCGCGGCCGGAGCCGGTCAGCGAGTCGTCCGCCGAGCCGATGATCGAGGCCGCATGGGCATTCCTGGAACCGACCCGACTGGTGTTCCCGAATGGCGCGACGGTGATCTACAACGTCACCGACATCACCGATGGCGACGTCGCGTTCGCCGGGCGCAGCCTCGGCGGGTCATCGTTGGTTGCCTATGCCGATGTGGTCGACGCCATCCTCGCCGGCGAGGTGGTCACGACGAGCGGTGTCGGCGATCTCGGTCCGGTCGAGCTCGATCGGTTCCTCGCCGATGCCGACGTGGCCGTGTCCGGCGCGATCGGCACCTACGTGGAGGGCCTGTCCGGTCGCGCCGCGACACCCGATCTCGAGGTCCTGTTCCAGCTGGTGCATCTCCTCATGACGCAACCGCGGGTCGAACAAGTGGCGCTCGACAACGTCGCCAGCACGTACCGGCCGCTCATCGAGGACCCGGCGAGCGACCCTGGAATCGCCGGCTTCGTCGCGCTCTACGAGGAGCGGTACGGCGACGAGCGGCGCCTTCAGTACATCCCGTCGCCGGAGGACTTCGCCACCCTCGACACGGACGGCGTGGAGCGCGTGTGGCGCGACCGGTTCGGTGATGCCAGTGACTGGGTCTTCGCGTTCTCGGGCGACTTCGACGAGGACGAGCTGGTCGATCTCGCCCGCCGGTACGTCGGCACGCTTCCCGCGACCGGCCGCGACGAGAACTGGGTCGATGTCGAGTCGCCGCCGCCGGCAGGGATCGTCGAGCGCACGGTCGAGGCCGGCACGGGTGCCCAGGGCGCCCTGAACGTGCTGTACACGGTGCC
>DASUEW010000320.1:0-11061 GCA_036274875.1 Ilumatobacteraceae bacterium | reverse complement strand
GTTCTCGGAGAGATCGCCGAGCTCGCGGGCGCGCTCGATCTTCTCGGCGACCTCGATCCGACCTCGGGTGGTGAGGTCGTCGAACTCGGCGGTCAGGCGTTCGTACGCGGCGCGGGACAGTTGGTTCGCTGCCATGGGGCAGACATCCTACCGGCCCGGTCGCCGACCCTCCCCCGTACATACTGGTCAACCAGGACCGCGGCCTAGAGTCGGCGCCGTGACGGAGGGGACTGGGAGACGAGCGAAGGGTCCGCACCGGATCGCGGTGATCGGTGGCGACGGGATCGGCCCCGAGGTCACGGCCGAGGCGGTCAAGGTCGTTCGAGCCGCCGGAGTCGACATCGCGACCACCGAGTTCGATCTTGGAGGCGCCCGCTACCTGCGCGACGGCGAGATCCTGTCGGATGCGACGCTCGACGAGCTGCGCGGCTTCGATGCGATCCTGCTCGGCGCGGTCGGCACGCCCGACGTGCCGCCCGGCGTGATCGAGCGCGGCCTGCTGCTCAAGATGCGCTTCGAACTCGACCTGTACGTGAATCAACGCCCGTTCGTCGGCACCGCGCCTGGGCACGACCGGCCGCACGCGTTCGTCGTCATCCGGGAGAACACCGAGGGCCCGTACGTCGGAGAGGGTGGGACGCTCCGCCGGGGCACGGCGCACGAGGTCGCCACGCAGGGCTCGGTCAACACGCGGATGGGTGTCGAGCGCTGCGTGCGCTATGCGTTCGTGCTGGCGGCGGGGCGGGAGCGCAAACACGTGACGCTCGTCCACAAGACCAACGTGCTCACGTTCGCCGGCGATCTGTGGCAGCGCACGTTCGATGCCGTCGCGTCCGAGTTCCCCGATGTCGACACCGCGTACAACCATGTGGACGCGGCGTGCATCTACTTCGTCCAGGATCCGCATCGCTACGACGTGATCGTCACCGACAACCTGTTCGGTGACATCCTCACCGATCTCGGCGGTGCCGTCTCGGGCGGCATCGGTCTGGCGAGCAGCGCCAACCTCAACCCGGCCCGCACTGGGCCGTCGATGTTCGAACCGGTGCACGGATCGGCGCCCGACATCGTCGGCACGGGGAGGGCGAACCCGACCGCCGCGATCCTCAGCGCGGCGCTGATGCTCGACTTCCTCGGCGAAGACGACGCGGCCGGCAGGATCCGAAAGGCGTGCGCCGATCCGATTAGCGGGAGCACCACCTCGGTCGGTGACGAAATCGCTGCCCGGGTGAGAGAATAGGGACATGCCCATCACCCCTACCCCAAAGATCTGGATGAACGGCGAGCTCGTCGACTGGGACAAGGCCCAGGTGCACGTGCTGACGCACACCCTCCACTACGGGATGGGTGTGTTCGAGGGGATCCGGGCCTACGAGACCGCCGACGGCCCAGCGGTGTTCCGGCTCACCGACCACATCGTCCGGCTCGCCAACTCCGCCAAGATCCTCGGGATGGAGCTGCCGTACACGGTCGACGAGCTGATCGAGGCGTCCAAGGCCACTGTCGCGTCGACCGGCCTACCCGCCTGCTACGTGCGTCCGATCGCCTACTTCGGCTACGGCGAGATGGGGCTCAACACCCTGCCGTGCAGTGTCGACGTGGCCATCGCCTGCTGGCCATGGGGTGCCTACCTGGGCGACGACGCGGTCACGAAGGGCGTGCGCATGAAGATCTCGTCGTGGACCCGCCACGACCACAACACCATGCCCCCCGCATCCAAGACCACCGGCAACTACGTCAACTCGTCGCTCGCCAAGGTCGAGGCCCTCAAGGCCGGCTACGACGAGGCGATCATGCTCGCGCCCAGCGGGCTCGTCGCCGAGTGCTCGGGCGAGAACCTGTTCGTCTCGCGCGACGACATCCTCATCACACCGCCGCTGTCGGCCGGCGCCCTCGAGGGCATCACGCAGAACTCGGTGATGGCGATCGCCCGCGACCTCGGCTTCGAGGTGCGGGTCGACAACCTCGCCCGCAGCGATCTGTACATCGCCGAGGAGGCATTCGTGTGCGGCACCGCCGCTGAGGTCAGCTCGGTCAACTCCGTCGACGACCGCGTCCTGCCGTGCCCGGGCCCCAAGACGAAGGCCATCGCCGACGTGTACGCACGCGCGGTGCGCGGCCAGGAAGACCGCTACAAGGACTGGTGCGAGCTCGCTTCCTGAACACGCCCACCGGCGCCGTTTCAAGTGACGGCGTCGCACAGCATGGCGAGGAAGCGTTCGCGGTCGGCGGCGATCACGACGAGTGCGTTCGGGTCGCGGCCGGTGAGCCCCAGGACGTCCATCACGACCATCCCGCGTGTGATCGAGCTCGCCGTCTCGACCTCGCAGTGGAGCCGCCGGGTCGCGGTCGCCACGGTCGGATCGATCGCGTATGCCATCGCGATCGGATCGGGGAGGTCGAAGCCGGCGAGCTTCGTCTCGTGCAGGGCGAACTCGTTCACGACGCCCTGGATGTCGATGCAGAACTCGGCGAGCGGCGTGCCGATCGCCCGAACGGCGGCGGCGGCGTCCGGATCGAGCACCGCGTAGTGCCGTGAGATGTCCCAGCCCACGAACTCGAGCGCCAGCCCTGACCGCAGCACCAGGTCGACGGCGTGCGGATCGACCCACATGTTGAACTCGGCGACGGGATTGGTGTTCCCGACGTGATCGGCGACGGCGCCCATCACGACGCAACGGGGGACCCGTTCGGGCAGCGATGGGTCGCGCAGCAGCGCCCTCGCGACGTTGGTGAGCGGGCCGAGCGTGACCAGCGTGAGTGCGCCGGCGTGCTCACGCGACGCCGCCAGCAGGGCGTCCACGGCATGCATCCCGGACGGCTCGCGTCCTGACAGTTGGAGCCCGATGTCGCCCATTCCGTCGACCCCGTGGACGTGCTGCGCGGTTTCCAGGGCCAACGTCAGCGGCGCGGCCTCGCCGACGTGGACCGGAACCTTCGAGTCGCACAGCTCGACCGTGTACAGGGCATTTTGCACCGCCTCGGGAAGTGGCACGTTGCCGGCGACGACGCCGATGCCGACGACGTCGACGTCGTCGTGACGGAGGGCCATGACCAGCGCCACGGCATCGTCGCTAGCGGTGTCGGTGTCGACGAAGAACGGCCGTGGCACCGGCGCAGAATACGCTCGGGCCGTGGGGCGCGTACTCGACGACGTGATCGATTCGGCCACGACGCTGCCCGTCCAGCAGCTGTACATCGGTGGCCGGCGCGTCGACGCCACGTCGGACGAGACGTTCCGCACCGTGAACCCGGCCACCGGCAAGCCGATCGCCGACGTCCAGCAGGCCTCGCCGGCCGACGTCGACGAGGCAGTCGAGTCGGCCCGTGCCGGGCAACGAGTGTGGGCGCGCGCGCCGGCGAAGGACCGAGCGCGGGTCATGCAACGGGCGGCTGCGCTGCTGTTCGAACGCAACGACGAGCTGGCGCGCCTCGAGACGCTCGACACCGGCAAGCCGATCTCCGAGACCACGACGGTGGACATCGTCACCGGCGCCGAGGTGATCGAGTACTACGCCGGGCTCGTCCAAGCGATCCATGGCGACCATATCGACCTCCCCCCGCACGGGTTCGCCCAGGTCAAGCGCGTGCCGCTCGGCGCCTGCGCCGGCATCGGTGCGTGGAACTACCCGATCCAGATCGCGATGTGGAAGTCGGCGCCGGCGCTCGCCTGCGGCAACGCGATGGTGTTCAAGCCGGCCGAGGTCACGCCGCTGTCGGCGCTGCGGCTGGCCGAGATCTACACCGACGCCGGCCTCCCCGACGGCGTGTTCAACGTCGTGCACGGCGACGCCAGGGTCGGTCAGCTGCTCACCCGCCATCGCGGCATCGCCAAGGTCTCGCTCACCGGCGAGGCGGCCACCGGCAAGATCGTGATGGCTGACGCGGCGTCGACGCTCAAGCACGTGACGCTCGAGCTCGGCGGGAAATCGCCGCTGATCGTGTTCGACGACGCCGATCTCGAGTCGGCGGTGTCGTCGGCGCTGCTCGCCAACTTCTTCTCCGCCGGCGAGGTGTGCTCGAACGGCACCCGGGTCTTCGTACAGCGCGGCATCTACGACGAGTTCGTGTCGCGGCTCGGGCCACGCGTCGAGGCGATGAAGGTCGGCGATCCGTTCGACCCCGACGTGATGGTCGGGCCGCTCATCAGCGCCGAGCACCGCGACAAGGTCGAGTCCTACCTGGCCGCCGCCCACGCGTCGGCCGCGGTTCACGTCGTCGGGGGCGAGCGGCCATCCGATCCTGCGCTCACTGACGGGTACTACTTGACACCGGCGGTGTTCGCCGACTGCACCGACGACATGAGCTTCGTGCGCGAGGAGATCTTCGGGCCGGTGATGGCCGTCCTACGGTTCGACAGCGAGGCAGAAGTGGTCACCCGTGCCAACGACACCGACTACGGGCTGTCGGGTGCGGTGTTCACCCAGGACTTCGCCCGGGCCCATCGCGTCGCGGACGCGATCGAAGCCGGCATCGTCTGGATCAACGACTACAACGTGACGCCGCCGAGCATCCCCTTCGGCGGCTCGAAGCAGTCGGGTCTCGGCCGCGAGAACGGCCTCCAGACGATCGACTCGTACACCCAGCTCAAGACGATCTACGCCAACCTCGGTCGCGTCGAGCGCTACTACTGACCCTTCTGTCGTTTCCGTTCGGCCATGCCGCCGATGGCCTCGAGGACCATGCGGTGGGCGGCGTTGACCGTGAGGTCGCTGACGTCGTAGGGCGGCGAGACCTCGACGACGTCGACGGCCACGACGCGGTGTTGGATGCAGAGCTCGCGGACCATCCGCAGCAGGTCGATGGTCGTCAGGCCGCCCGGTTCGGGGGTCCCCGTGCCGGGCGCGTGCGCGGGGTCGAGGGAGTCGATGTCGAGCGAGATGTAGAGCAGGTCGGTGCGGGCCAGGGCTTCGGCGATGGCGTCGGCCATCACCGCCTTGAAGCCGCGCTCCCAGATCTCCTGCATCGTGTGCCAGCGCATCTGCTGCTCTTGCATCCACGCGAACGTGTCGGCGGGCGGCCAGTAGCCGCGCAGTCCGACCTGCACGAACCGGTCGCCGGGAACAGCCCCCGATTCGATCAGCCGTCGCATCGGCGTGCCGTGGCTGGCCAGGTTGCCGTCGATGATGTCGGCCGTGTCGGCGTGGGCGTCGAAGTGGACGATGCCGATGTTGCCGTAGCCGTAGACGTCGGCGACGGCGGTCGCCGCCGGCCACGTGATCGAGTGGTCACCACCGAGGATCACCGGCACGATGCCTCGCGACGCGACCTCGTGGACGCGCGCCCGGATGTTCGCATGGCTCGCCTCGGTCTGCCCGTGCGGGCAGTAGGCGTCGCCGTAGTCGACGACCTCGATCCATTCGAAGATCTCGAGGCCCAGATCGAGGTGATACGTCCCCGGCTCGTACGCCAGAGCGCGGATGGCCCGTGGGCCGAACCGGGCGCCAGGGCGGTTGGTGGTGGAGATGTCGAACGGCGCCCCGACGATGGCGACGTCGGGCTGCCACTCGTCGAGCTGTTCGGGATCGGTGAGGAACGGCCGCTGGGCGAACGTGCCGAGCCCGCCGAAGACCCGGCCGAGCGAGAGCTGCTCTTGCATCCCGGCGCTGAGCTCGCGTCGCGGTTCTCCGTGATCGTGACCTGTCCCCATGCGGGCGACCATACCCCGAAAACGGTGAGCGCCCCGGGTGACGACACCGGCTTGCGCCGACACCACCCACCCGGGGCTGCCCGAAGGTTGGGACGATCCACCACTGGTCGACCTGCTGGCGTTAGCCTCTCGCTCGACCTCACATCGCCCGTCGTGCCCGAAGGCTCGGCGGGCGATGCCGCTTTTCAGCCCGGTCTCCGGTTGCCCGGTCCGTTTCCGAAATCACTACGCCGTTCACGCTGACCCCGGTAAACCGGTGCCCTCGGTCTCGGCGTCGTGGGAGCCTCCGCCCCGGAGATCAGTTGGGGTGATCCCCGGCGCTTCCGCTCCTGACCACCCCTCCGTTGCGCCCGGTAAACCGTGCGCCCGGTCTGGCGTAGCCGTGTGGCGTTTCGCCCCGCCCGAACCCGCTTTCACCTCGTGGACCGAGCCCGGTTTTCCGTCTCCCTCCACCTTGCGGCTTCGTTCGACAGACTCGGTGTCTCAGCCCCGGTCGGCATGCGCTGTCCGGTACGTCGCTTACCTTCGCGAACGTGAAACCCCAGGTCAAGGGGTACTTTCGAATCCCCAGGGTTATCCCCCGAACTTTTTGTTTACTCACAAGAAACATTGCGTCATCCACCGTTCGTGCACAGGTCTGCCCACAGCCTGGGCGGTCGATTCGGGTGCCGCGGCCGCCGTTTCGACGTCGCCACGTTGACGCCGCACCCGCCAGCGGGTTGAATGAGCGGTCGATGAGCAGCACCGTCAACACCTCTGGCGATCTCGCCGCGTACATCATCATTCCGTAGCGCACGTGGTCTCCGCGTGCGCGTCCGAGCCGCCCCATGGGGCGGCTTCTTCATTTCTCCGGCCAGGCAACAGCAGTCGATCGACGATTGCACGACTTACCATGATCTTCAGGCGATGACGTGAGAGAACCAGGTGAGCAACCAATGGATGCAGTAGAGATCTTCGACACGACACTTCGCGACGGCCTGCAGGTCGAAGGCGTGTCCGCCAGCGTCGAGGACAAGCTGCGGATCGCCGAGCAGCTCGACCTGCTCGGCGTGCGCTACATCGAGGGTGGCTGGCCGGGTGCCAACCCGAAGGACATCGAGTTCTTCGCCCGCGCCCGCGACGAGTTGGCGCTGACCACGAGCACCCTCGTCGCGTTCGGCTCGACCCGCCGCCCGAAGGGCAAGGTCGACGACGACCCGACGCTCCGCAACCTGATCGAGGCGGGAACCGACGCCGTGTGCATCGTGGCCAAGAGCTCCGAGTACCACGTGACCGAAGCGCTCCAGACCACCCTCGACGAGGGCGAGGCGATGATCGCCGACTCGGTCGAGTTCCTGACCGCACACGGTCGGCGGGTACTCGTCGACATGGAGCACTTCTTCGACGGTTACAAGAGCTCCCCGGAGTTCTCGCTGCGGGCGCTCGAGGCGGCGGTGGTCAAGGGCGCCACCCACGTCGTGCTGTGCGACACCAACGGTGGGTCGCTGCCGCACGAGGTCGAAGCGATCGTCGCCGATGTGTACCGCCACGTCGGCGCTGACGTGATGATCGGCATCCACTGTCACGACGACACCGGTTGCGCCGTCGCCAACTCGATGGCCGCCGTCCGCTCCGGGGCCCGTCACGTCCAGGGCACGTTGAACGGCCTCGGCGAACGCACGGGCAACGCCAACCTCACGACGATCATCCCCAACCTCCAGCTCAAGCTCGGTCACCAGTGCCTGCCCGAAGGCCGGCTCGAGCGACTCACCGTGGTGAGTCACCACATCGCCGAGACGCTGAACCGTGCCGTCGACCCACAGGCGCCGTACGTCGGGTCGTCGGCGTTCGCCCACAAAGCCGGGCTCCACGTCAGCGCCATCGCCCGCGCCAAGGACGCCTACGAGCACGTCGATCCGACACTCGTCGGCAACGGCACGCGGTTCGTGGTGAGCGAGATGGCGGGCCGGGCGACGATCCAGATGAAGGCCGACGAGTTGGGCCTGACGATGGACGGTCCGGCGGTCAACCAGGTGATCGACGACCTCAAGCGGCTCGAACACGAGGGCTACCACTTCGAGGCGGCCGACGCCTCGCTGGAGCTGTTGATGCGCCGGGCGGCCGGATGGGACCACGAGTTCTTCCGGGTCGAGAGCATGCGCGTGATCACCGACGAGCTACCGACGGGTGATTTCAACACCGAGGCGACCGTCAAGGTGTGGGTCGGCGAACAACGCCACGTGTACACCGCCGAGGGCAACGGTCCCGTGAACGCGATCGACACGGCGCTCCGCCGAGCGGTGCAGCGCGCCTATCCGCATCTCGAGCGCGTGCACCTGACCGACTACAAAGTGCGCATCCTCGACGGGAGCGGCGCGACCGGAGCCGTGACGCGCGTGCTGCTCTCGGCGACCGACGGCGAGCGCGACTGGACGACGATCGGTGTCAGCCCGAACATCATCGAGGCGTCATGGCGGGCGCTCGAAGAGAGCCTCGTGTACGGCTTGCTGCACGCACCGACCACGACGTCGTGAGCAATACATGGTGATCGAGATCGCATGAGTGATTGGGAGGCGCTCGGGCTGATCGCGCTGGCCGGTCTCCTCGGCGCGATCCTCGGCTTCGAGCGCGAGATCAAGGAGAAGGCGGCGGGCATCAGGACGCACCTCCTCGTGTCGACAGCGGCCGCGGCGATCGTCGTCATCGGCCGGATCCTCAACGAGCAGGCCGTTGCCGACGGCCATGTCGGTGGCGACCCCACTCGCGCGTTGCACGCGGTCGTCACCGGCATCGGGTTCATCGGCGCCGGCGCGATCATGCTCCGCAGCTCGGATCGCGAGCCCCGCGGGTTGACGACGGCGGCGTCGTTGTTCTTTGCAGCGACGGTAGGTATCGCGGTCGCCGCCGAGGAGCTGGTGATCGGGATCGGGATGACAGCGCTGGCGCTGATCGCGTTGGCGGGCCTTCCGCTCCTGATGCGAACCATCATGCGAGGCGTCGGACCGCGGTGAAGTTCGCCGCGACCAGCTAGAACTGGGGATCGAATGGCTGCACCGAAGTTCGTCCCGACGCTGCCGACCGACTCGCCCCGTGGGTACGGGTCGCCCGATCACGTGCCCGACACCTGGATGCCCGACCGTCCGGGCGAGCTGGACGGGGCCCAACCCCGAGGGCCGCAACTCGGCACGCAGGGGCCTGATCAGGGGTACGCGCTGAAACTCGCCAACCGGCTCCGCCCGTCGTTGCGACTGCAGCCGGGTGAGCGTGCCGACGACGCCGTCCGCGGCTGCCTCGGCATCGCGTTGCGTCGGGCATCGCTGTTCGGACGGGCCCCGATCATCCACGATCTCAGGATGGCGTTCACGATCTGGGGGTTTCTCGACGAGGACCCGCCGCCCGACCTCGTCGAGTGTCGCCGTAAGCTGTTCGCCGGCGTCGGAAACGTGATGCACCACTACGCCGAGGGCCGGCGGGTCGCCGACATGGTGCCGGAGTCGACCCTACGGGCGGGCGTCGACGAGGTCGGCGCCATCTGGCGCGATCGGTGGGTGGAGCTGACGGGGGCGACGCCCAATCAGCGATCGAGTCAGTGATCGCCTCCGCGATCGAGTCAGCGATCGCGTCAATGATCGTGTCGGCGGGCGCGTTCGGGATCGTCGGGGCGCGGTACGACGAGCACCGGGATCGGTGACTCCCGGCGTACGTCGTCGGCGACCGACGACGTGAGCAGGCGCGTGAGCCAACCGCGCTCGTGCGTGCCGACGACGATCACGTCAGCCGCGTGGTTGACGGCGACCTCGATGATCGAGCCGGCCGGGTCGCCCACGATGCCGAGTGCCGTGGCTTCCGGGAGGCCGCCCTCCTCACCGGTGAGCTTGGCGATCGTCTCGGCGACGTCGGCGTCGGTGGAGACGTCGTCCTCGGCACGCTCTGGCTCGACCGCGGGCGCCCAGGCCAATGGCGAGATCAGCCCGAGCTCACCCGGGAAGATGGCGATCGGCAGGTAGACGCCCGCGCCGACGTTCAGGACGAGGTAGTCGGCGTCGTCGCCGAACAGGCGGTGCGCGGTCTCGACCGCATGGACCGAGGAGTCGGTCGCGTCGACGGCGATCAGCACCGTGGTCACTGGTCCACCATGTCATCGATGCGAGCGACGAGGCGCCGGCCGAGGAGCGGCCAGCAACTGCGCGGGCGGCAGGTGTTGTGGCCGGGGAACGCAATGGTGGTCATGGGCGGAGAGCTTCCCAGGCCGTCGCGGCTCCAAACGAGACGGCGGACGCCAGGCGCTCGACACGCCACTACGGTTCGGCCATGCGCATCGGAGCCCTCATCTTCCCGACCGATCTGACGATCCGGACCGACCGGCTCGCACGTGAGATGGAGGACCGCGGGTTCGAGTCGCTGTGGGTCACCGAGCACACCCACATCCCGACCAGCCGGCGCACGCCGTGGCCCGGCGGGGCCGAGTTGCCCGAGGAGTACCGGCGCACGCTCGATCCGTTCGTGGGCCTCGCTGCCGCCGCAGCGGTGACCGAGCGGCTCAACCTCGCTACCGGTGTGTGTCTCGTGGCTCAGCACCACCCGATCACCCTGGCCAAGTCGGTCGCCTCGCTCGATCTCGTGTCGAACGGTCGATTCCTGTTCGGCATCGGAGTGGGGTGGAACGAGGACGAGATGGAGAACCACGGTGTCGACCCGCGCTCGAGGCGGGCGCGCGTGCGCGAGAGCGTGCTGGCGATGAAGGGCCTGTGGACCGAGGAGGCCGCCGGATACGACGGCGACCACATCGAGTTCTCGGAGAGTTGGAGTTGGCCCAAGCCGGTGCAGTTCCCGCACCCGCCTGTGATCATGGGCGGCGCCGGTGGGCCGGTGACGTTCCGCCACATCGTCGAGTACTGCGACGGCTGGATGCCGATCCACGGGCGCCGAAGCGCGTTCGAGCGGGTGGGTGAGCTGCGGGCGGCGGCGGAGGCGGCCGGACGCGACCCGGACAGCATCGAGTTGGGTGTGTTCGGCTGTCCGGTCGACGCCGAGGTCATCGACAGCTACCGCGCTGCCGGCTTCACGCGCGCCGTGATCTGGCTACCGCACGCCGGGCCGGACAGGGTCTTGCCCGTTCTCGACGCCGGCGCACCGCTCGTCGAGCAGTTCGCGGCCGCCGGTTGATGCCACGAACCCAGGCGGGCACTGATCACTGTCGTCGTTGCCATGCCAGGAACACCCGTGCCCGAGATCGGGTGCCCGACCAGACGGCGATCCGGTGTCGTTGCCGTCGTTCGCTGGCCGCATGATTGTCGTGTACTTCTACCGAGGATGAGAACGCCTCGCCTCGAGATCGGCTTCTACCCACTCCGGATGAGCGCGTGATGACCTAGCTCCCGCGTGGCCGCATGCACTGCAGTTCGCCGGTTATCGAGCGCGGAGACGATCGA
>DASUEW010000319.1:0-7097 GCA_036274875.1 Ilumatobacteraceae bacterium | reverse complement strand
GTGCATCTTCGGCCAGTTCGACGAGAACTTCAACCTGGTGCGGCCGGTCGACGACGTCCGCGTCAGCAACCTGTCGGTGAGCGGGTTCACAAGCGTCGATCAGACCGGAGAGACCGTGGGCGTGGGGGTGTTCGTCCTCGGCGGCCACGACACGACCGTCGACCACGTCGTCGCCGCCGACAACGGCGTTTTCGGGTTCACCAGCATCCTGTCCAGCGGAGATCGCTACCTGCATGACACCGCCTACAACAACGGTTTCGCCGGCTTCCAGATCGCCGGTGAGCACGGTGTGGCCGTCGTCACCGCGGGCCGCGAGTACAGACTCCAACAGGTCGTCGCCTACGGCAACCGCTTCGGCATCGTCGTACACGCCGCGTCGGGAGGCGTCGTCGTCGGCGCCGACCTTCACGACAACTGCCTCGGAGCCATGTTCGCCGGCCCCGACACCTCCGACTGGGAGATGAAGCGCTCGAAATTGCACCACAACAACCGCGTGTGCGACGCCCTTCCCGGCGGGGATCCAGCGATCTCGGGCGCCGGCGTCGCGATCCTCGGTGCTGACCACATCACGATCCGCCGCAACACCGTGACTGCGAATCATCCCGCAGCCGACTCCGCGTTCGCCGGCGGGATCATCGTCGGCTCCACGCCCACCCCCGGTGGCGACCGACCGAGCAACAACATCGTCGTCACGAAGAACGAGGCCGAGGGCAACAGTCCAGCGGACATCGTCTGGGACGGCACCGGCACCGGAGTCAGATTCACGAGAAACGATTGCGACATTTCCACGCCGGGAGGGCTCTGTAACTGAGCACCCATCCGGCACCGATGGCCCGGAGACCGCCGGTCCCCGGGCCATCGGGCACGGTCGACTCACCTGTCGGTTCACGCGTACGCGGCGAGGATCCACCACTGCTGCTGTTCGGCGGCCACCAGGTAGGCCTCGCCGTCGTCGGTGACGACCTGGAACTGGGCAACCCGGCGATGCCGCCGTGGCTCCCACCATCGCTGGTCGATCAGCCACGGTCCGGCCCACGCTCGCAGCGGACGTGCCGCTCCCCGCACCACCAGCGCAGCCGGCGACGCGCTCACCTCGCCGCGCCCGCTGACCCTGATCGCGCCGCCCTGCTCGTCGACGACCTCGACGTCCAACGGCTCGGTGAACACGACCGAAGGCGACGGTCGGGGTGACCCACCGGGCCACGGCCCATCGCCCGGCGACAGCCGGCCGGACGGATCCTCGAGGTCGGCGGCCGCGGCCGACACCCACTGGTACCGCTCGGCTGGTAGCCGCCCACCACGCCACGCCGGCACGCACACCGCCTGCTCGCCGAACAACCCGGTCAACCGGGTGACGGCGCGCATGGCGTCGTGGTCGGCCTGCGACCGGCCACCCCACAACCCGAGCTGGTCGCCGTCGTCGCCACGCACCTGATCCGGAACGAGCCGCAGCAATGTCACCCCACCGGTGAGCGCGCCAGGTTGGGCGATCCACCCTTCGAGTTGCCATCGCACCCGCTCGACGATCGCCGACGACGACAACCCGACGGCGCGGTACCAGGCGCGCTCGCTGCGCTCGCCGTGCTCGGTCTCGGCGATGACGATCACCCTGGTGCACACCCGCCCCCCACCGGCGAGCGTGGCGACCAGTTCGTCGGCGAGCTGCTTGGCGACGAACACGACCGTCTCGAGGTGCTCGACCGGTTCGCCGAAGGCACGCTCGGTGCTCCATTCCGCAGGCGGATCGGTGGTGCCGGGTGGACGATCGTCGCCACCGCCCGCGAGGCGATGCACGTGCAACCCGGCGCTCCCGAACCGCGCGTACACGTCGCCGGCCGGGAGTGCGGCGAGGTCGCCGAGCGTGCTCAGCCCGAGGCGGATGAAGAGCTCGACCAACTCGGGCGCGGCTTCGCCGACCTCGCGCAGCCAGCCGACCGTGAGCCCCGCCAGGTAGGAAGCCGACTCCCCTGGTGCGACCACGGCCGGGCCGGCGATCGTCACGTCGGCCCGGCGGGCCGCAATCGTTGCAGCGACACGCCCGTCGGCGACGCCCACGCCGACGGGCGCGCTCGCCAGGCCGAGTGAGTCGAGCACGCCGGTGACGACCGCGGTGAGCCGCTCGGCGAGCGCCTCGTCACCCCCGAAGTAGCGCGATGGGCCGCGGGCGGCGAGGCACAGCCAACCGGGTTCGACGACGTCGAGCCGCGGTGACAGCTCCGCCACGGCCCGGATGACGGCTTCGAACTGGCGAGCGTCGCGTGCGGGGTCGTGGTCGAGCACGATCAGCTCCGGGCAGCACCGCTGCGCCTCACGGCGGCGGTGACCCGACCGCACACCCGCCAACGCCGCGGCCGGGGATCTGGCGATCACCCGGTTGGCGCGCAGCACGGCCGCCGGCACCGTCGGTGCGACACCGGCGGCGACGACCGGCCAGTCGGGACACCAGACCGTGACGATCCTTGGGACGATTCTCGGGACGATTCCTGGCACGATTCTCGGCACGATCACCCGGCCCGCTCGAGCTCGATGTTTCCGGCAGTCGCCGTGGCCACAGTCGTCGCCGGCTCGATCAACTCCGGTCGGCCGGCGATGCCGGGCAGCCACAGCTCTCGCTCGACCGGGCGTGGCACCCGTCGTCCACCGGCTCGCACGACGACCCGCCGGCGGAACAAGTGGCCGTGGCCGCGGCCGAGCCCTTCCCACTCCCCCGCCGTGACCTCGAGCACCATGTCGGCACCGGCACCCGAATGACTGGCGCCCGAGTCAACGATGAGCAGCACCACACCGCGCGCTTGGACGCGTTGGCGGACCTTGCGGAACACTCGCTCGGCGCGGGTGGGAGGCCCAGTGGGAGGCCCAGTGGGAGGCACGGTGAGGACCAGCTCGAACCCGTCGGCCGCGGTGGCGACCCGGTCGGCCCACTCGTCCGGCCGGCACGCGTCGGCATCGATCGACACGAGCCGATCGATGGCGACACCCAACTCGCGCGCCGCCTCGATCCCGATCGGCGCCATCCCCACCACGGCGAGCCACGAGCCGGTCGTGGTGGCCCGGGAGGCGAGGGCCAGTGCCAGCGACGTGGCCGCCGCACCCGTGCAGGCGACGATTCGGCCGCGGACCAACCCGGGGTCGGGGAGCAGTGCGGCGAACGCCTCGTCGACCGGCAGGTACCGGTCGTGCGCCAGCGTGATCGAGCTCGTGACGTCGACGCGGGCGAGATCCATCCCGCCAGCCTATCGAACAGGTGTTCCCTTCGCCACCCGGCAGTTGCCAGAAGGCAGGCGGGGTCAGCCCGACTTCGCCTTCCAGCGCTCGCGGGCGAGCCGGCTGCGCTCGAGCAGGTCCGGCGGCACACGCTTGGCGGCCTCCGAGAGCTCGACGCCACCTGCATCCGAGCCGGCGGCAGCGTCAGTGGCCGACGCGTCACCGCTCGGCGCTTCCTCCGCCTGGTCCTCGAAGGCGGGCGGCTCCATCCCGGGCATCCAGTACTTGTGGAGGTCGCGCACGATGTCGACCAGCCCGCCCGTGTCGCTCGCCGCGGTGTGATCGCCGGCGAGATCGACCGTGATCATGTTGGCGTAGATGTGCACGCCCGCCACCTTCCCGGTGGCGAACAACCGGCGGGCGAGCTCGGCGGCCGGCCGCGGTCCGATCGCGTCGCCGGCCGATGCGAACCGCTCGTGGCCCATCCCCGTGAGCGTGCGGTTCGCCTCGAACCGCACGATGCCGGGCGACGTGCTCGGCTTCTCGACGACGGCGACCGGCTGACCCATGGCGTGGTCACGCTAGCGCTCACATCGTGGAGGCACCGATTCGCTCGTTACGGTGCTCCCCATGCCCGATGCTGCAACCGCGCCTGCGCCCGCAACACCAACCGCGCCGAGCCTCGACGAGTTCAACGACGAGGTCGAGTCGTTCCTCGAAGCCAACGCCCGCCGCAAAGAGGCCGAGAAGAAGTTCGTGTGGGGTGAGGGCTCCGACACCGTGTCGATGTTCGAAGAGCGCGACCGCGATGCCGAGGGCGCCCTGCTCGCCGCGGCGTGTGAGTGGCGCGCCAAGCGGTTCGATGCCGGGCTGGGATGGATCACCGGTCCACCCGAGCTCGGTGGGCGCGGCCTGTCGAGCGCCCACCAGCGCGCCTACGACGCGCTCGAGTCACGGTACGACGTCCCCAACCAGAGCTTCTTCACGATCGGGCTCGGCATGGTCGCCCCGACGATCGTCGCCCACGGCAGCACCGCCGCCAAGGATCACTACCTCCGGGCGATGTACCGCGCCGACATCGTCGCCTGTCAGCTGTTCTCCGAGCCCGGTGCCGGCAGCGACCTGGCGAGCCTGCAGACCAAGGCCGAGCGCGACGGCGACGAGTGGGTGATCACCGGGCAGAAGGTGTGGACCACCGGCGCCCACTACTCCGACATCGGCGAGATCATCGCCCGCACCGATCCGAACCTCCCCAAGCACAAGGGTCTCACCGGGTTCATCGTCGACATGCGAGCGCCTGGCGTCGAGGTGCGGCCGCTGCGCCAGATGACGGGTGGTGCCAGCTTCAACGAGGTGTTCTTCAACGAGGTGAAGGTCCCCGACGACGATCGCCTCGGCGACCTCAACAACGGGTGGAGCGTCGCCCTCACCACGCTCATGAACGAGCGCTCCGCGATCGGCGCCGGCGGTGGGGGTGGCAACAACCTGATGACCCGCTTGGTGGCGATGACGAAGGCGTTCGGGTTGTCCGACGATCCACTGGTGCGCCAGGAGCTGGCCGATCTCGTCATCCGGTCGCGGGTGCAGAACATGAACAACCAGCGCGCCCTCGACAAGATCCGTGCCGGCCAGATGCCGGGTCCGGAGATGAGCATGGCCAAGCTCGGCGGGACGATGATCATGCGCCGCATGGGCGACTACGTCTCGCGCGTGCTCGGGCCGAAGCTCATCGCCGACACCGGCGAGTGGGGCACGTACGCGTGGAGCCAGCTCCTGCTCGGCACGCCCGGCGGGCGCATCGCCGGCGGGAGCGACGAGGTGATGCGCAACATCGTCGGCGAGCGGGTTCTGGGGTTGCCGAAGGACGCCGGCATCGACTCCACGTCGCCGTTCAAAGAGTTGAAGGTCGGGACACAGAAAACCTGACGGTCAACTCCCCCGATCGAGTGCCTCGCCGAGGACATCGGGGAACTCGTCGGGTGTGCACGCCAGCACGGTGGCGCCGAGGGCCGCCAGATCGGCGGCCGCGACGTGGTCGTGCACCGGGGCGCCATCGTCGCTGAGGGCGAGGAGACAGAGCACGGTCACGTCGGCTCGCACGAGCTCGGCGACCCGCGCCCGCATCAGGTCGGCGTTGCCGCCCTCGAACAGGTCGCTGATCAGCACGAGCACGGTGTCGCGGGGCCGGGTCACGAGCCGCCGGCAGTAGGCCAGCGCCTGGGCGATGTCGGTGCCGCCGCCGAGCTGCACGCCGAACAGCACGTCGACCGGATCGTGGAGGAGCGGCGTGAGATCGGTGACCGACGTGTCGAACGCGACGAGGTGGGTGCGCAGCGCCGGGAGCTGGGCGAGCACGGCCCCGAACAGCGACGCGTACACCACGCTGTCGGCCATCGAGCCGGACTGGTCGATGGCGATGATCACGTCGCGGGCGAGGCTGCGCCGGCGGCGGCCGTACCCGATCAGCCGCTCGGGTACGAGTGTGCGGTGCTCCGGCAGCCAGTGACGCAGGTTGGCGTGGATCGTGTGCGGCCAGTCGATGTCGCCGGGCCGCGGCCGGCGTGACCGGTTGGCGCGGGCGAGCGCGCCGTCGACGGCCTGGCGGGTGCGGTCGGTGAGACGCTGCTCGAGGTCGTTCAGCACCTTGGCGACGACGGTGCGCGCCGTCGCCCTCGTCTCGTCGGGCAGCAAGCGGTTGAGCTCGACGAGCAACGTGACGAGGTGGAGATCCGGTTCGACGGCCTCGAGCATCTCGGGTTCGAGCAGCAGCCGGCGCAGGTCGAGGCGCTCGATCGCATCACGTTGCAGCACCTGCACCACCGGCGATGGGAAGTACCGGCGGATGTCGCCCAGCCAGCGGGCGACCCTCGGCGCCGAGCGACCGAGCCCGCCGGCGCGACCGGCGGTGCGGCCGCGGGTTCGCCGGCCGGACTCGCCGGCGACGCGGGCGGCCGAGCCGGACTCGTCGTACACCGCACCGAGCGCGGCGTCGATGCGAACGTCGTCACCGTCGAGCGCGGCGCCCGTGCCGTCGGCGTCGCCACCTCCGAGCACGAGCCGCCAGCGCCGCAACCGCTCGGACTCCGACACGCGCATCACGTCGGTCACGGTGGGCCCTCCGTACCGGTGACGGGGTCGACGGGGAGACCGAACGCGAGGCGCACTGTGCGCAGCGCGGCCTCGGCCCGCGCCGGATCGATGCCGGGGCCGAACCCCACCGGCGCCTCGCGCGACTCGCCCGCCAGCAACCTGCCGAGTTGGCGCCGCTCGGCCGCTTCGAACGCGCCGAACGTGCGACGCAGCAGCGGGATCACGTCGGTGAACGAATCCGGTGCCAGTGACGACAGCCAGCGGTCGACGAGGTCGCGCAGGTCGGCGTCGTGGAGCAACACGGTGCCGCTGCCGGCGAGGAATCCCTCGACGAACGCGGCGCCGATCGCCGGCGGCGTGCCAGACGAGAGCGCCCGCGAGAGCCGGCGTTCGACACGGACCGCGTCCCAGTCGTCAGCGTCGTGCAGCAGGCGCGTGGCTCGCCCCTGGACCAGTCCGTGGGCGCGTCCGTCGGCGAGCTGACCGAGCACCTCGGGGAACCCAGCGTGTCGCGCCGGGTGATCGACCAACGCCAGCGCGGCCTGCACACCGCTGAGGCGCTCCACCATCACCCGCGCCGCGTCGTCGTCGAGCGAGGCGCAGGCGACGACGACGCCGGCCAACACGCGCACGACCAATCCGTCGAACACGGTCCGCAGCGCCGACACGTCGGTGGCGCGCACGTCGCCGTAGCGCTGGGCCTGGGCGAGCGGGCCGAGCGCCGACATCAGCTGGCCGACGTCGGGATCGTTGGCGGCCCGCGCCGAGAGCTCGACGACGATCGGCTCGACCGCCAGCGGGAG
>DASUEW010000318.1:0-6040 GCA_036274875.1 Ilumatobacteraceae bacterium | reverse complement strand
CGTCGTGTTCGGTGAGTCAGGCGTGCACACCTGGGTGATCCGCCAGGGCTGGTTCGGCGACCACGACCTCGGCACGATCGACACGTCGGCCGGCGAGAACACCGCCTCTGGCGGTGGCGGCACCTCGTCGACCACCGATTTCCTCCGGTTCGGCATGCCGGCCCTCGCGGTGGCGCTCGCCGGGTACGCGGTGTCGGACACGATCCGGTCACGCCGGCGCCGGGCCACGGTCGCCGCGTGACCAAGCGGGGCGTCGCCTCGGCGTTGGGCGCCGTCCTCGCTGTCGTCGGCTCGTTGATCGGCTGGCGCGACGACGGATCGGAGCCCGTGCGCGCCGCGCCCGCAGTCGACGGACAAACGCTGTTCCACGCGAAGGGATGCGCGACGTGTCACACCGGACCGACGTCGACGGCGACGATGGGCGAGTTCCCATCACTCGCCGCCGCCTCGTCGTGGGCGGGCTCGAGACGAGCCGGGTTGTCCGCCGAGGAGTACCTGGATGAGTCGATCCGTGAGCCGTGGGCGTTCATCTCCCCCGAGTTCCACGCTTCCGGCGGACCGACGACGGGGATGCCCCAGCTCGGATTGTCCGAAGCAGAACGTGACGCAGTGGTCGAATTCTTGCTCCGTGGGTGACGGGGAGGGAGCCGATCAGTAGGACACATTGATCAGCGAACTCGAACAGGGGTTGGTGCGCCGGGTCCACGCGGGCGACGCGGCCGCCTTCGAGGAGCTGTTGGCCGCGCATCGGGCGAGCGCGTTCCGCGTGGCGACCGTCGTGCTGGGCAGCGCCCACGGAGCGGACGACGTCGTGCAGGACGCGAGCGTCCGCGCTTGGCGTTCCGTGTCGGGTGTCGATGCCGAGCGCGGGTTCCGGTCGTGGTACCTGCGCGTCGTCGCCAACACCGCGCGCAACGATCGGCGCTCGCGGAGCCGGCGCGCCGCGCTGGCCTTGCGCCTGGCCGCGCAGCCGGCGCGCGATGTGGCCGACCCGGAGGAGCACGCGGTGACCGACGCCGAACGGCGTCGCGTGATCGATGCGATGAACCGACTCGACCGCGACGACCGCCTCGTGATCGCGTTGCGGCACTTCGAGCAACTCTCCGAGAACGAGATGGCCGACGTGCTCGGGTGCGCCAACGGCACCGTCAAGTCACGTCTCTCGCGCGCCATGTCCCGGCTGCGAGCCCAGCTCATCCACGACGGGGCAGGTGACAGATGAGCGAACGACGGATGATCGAGCCATGGTCGGAGGCACGGCTGGCGGAAGTCCTGGCCAGTGTCGGCCGGCACCTCGACACCGATCCGGCGACAGCGGTCGGACGCGAGCGCGATCGCGAATGGTCGCCGCGGCAATGGATGGCGGTCGCGGCCGCGATCGCAGCGGTGCTCGCCGTCGCGACCCTCGCAGTTGCCCCGGTCCGGGAGGCGGTCGCCGACTTCCTGGGGATCGGTTCGACCGAGATCGATATCGTGCCCGAGCCCGACGCCGATCCGGCCGGGTTGCCGACGATCGACGAGGGGCTGGCCGCGATCAGCCCGGAGGTGGCAGCGTCACGACTCGGGCACGCCCTCCCCGACGTCGCCGCGACATCACTCGGCGAACCCGATCAGATCGCGGCGATGCCGGAGGGCGGTGTGCTGCTCGTGTGGTCCGAGGGCGCCACGACATTGTGGATCCACGACGGCTTGATGCCCGGCGACGTGCTCTACAAGAAGCTCGTCGATGCCGGTCAGGACGCCCGACCGGTCGACGGGCTCGGCGATGGGGCGCTGGTGGTGATCGGCGAGCACGTCCTGGAGACGCCGATGCGCCGCATCAAGGCGGCCACGGTCGTGCTCTGGACGGATGCCGAGACGGAATACCGCCTCGAATCCGACCTGGACGAGGCGACGATGCTCACCATCGCCCGTGCGCTCGATTGATGCACCACCGGAACTGTCTGCTTCAGATGGCGCGCCGGTTCACCTGAAGCAGACAGAACGGGGGAGATCAGCTGCCGAAGTGGCCGACGCGATCGGCGGCGATCGCGTCGCGGGTGGTGTCGTCGATGGCGACGACGTCGACGAGGGGAGCCATCGCTTCGATGACCTCCGCCGCGCCGGTCGCCAGCCCGCGCCGGACGATCGAGGCGGCGCCGGCGGCGGCGGCCAACCGCAGTCCGTCGAGCGTCGGCATCGCCCTCGCCGAGGCGACTCCGAGGGCGCCCGTCATCGAGTCACCTCCGCCACGTCCGTCGACCACCACGACCGTCGGCGCACCGACTTCGAACAGCAGCCCATGGATGCTGGCGATCGTGGTCTCGGCGCCGCGCGACACCACGACGCCCTTGGCGCCCGCCTCCTGGAGGCGCTCGATGCCGCGCAGCACGGCACCCTGCTCGTTCGAGTCGGACCAGCCGTCGCGCTCCAGCTCCTCGTCGCTCAGCTTGACGAGCGACGGCTCGCCCTCGAGCGCGGCTCGCAGTGAGCTCCCCGACACGTCGGCGATCACCTCGACTCCGGCTGATCGCAGGTCGGTGGCGAGCCGCACGTACACATCGTCGGGGATCACCTCCTTGATGTGCGACCCGGCGAGGATGCACGTACCGGCCGCCAGCGCCGCCGCCATCGTCACCGAGTAGAGCTCATCCACCTCGTGTCGCGACAACGGCGACGGGGGTACGTCGACGAGCTCGATGCGATGGCCGCTGCGCCGGTCGTGCACGTATCCCCCGTTCCACGCCTCGGAGGGGACGAGGCGGACGTCGAGCTCTTCGAGCTCGGAGAGGAAGCGAGCCACCTGCCCGGTCTCGCCACCGAACACGGCGCACAGCTGCGGGCGCATCCCGAGCGTGCGCACCATTCGGGCGATCCAGATCCCCTGCCCGCCGACGTGAACGTGGAGCTGGTCGAACTCGTGCACGTCGCGCTCGACGGTCACCGTGAGCAACGGCGACGGTGCGAAGACGCACAGGGAGCCGGGATCCTCGCCCTCCACATCCTCGTCTGCCGCGCTCATCCCGTGATCGTTGCCGAATCGGGACCGGCTCAGATCCGCCAGTCGGTCGGGTGCTCCGGTCGGTAACTGCAGTAGATGCCGGTGCTGACCGACGCGACGAGATGCCGGCCGAGCTCAGGGTGAACCTCGGCGAGTCGCTTGATCGTCGTTCGCAACCGCTGGGTAACCGTCGAGCGAGCCCGATCGACAGTGCTCCCGGTGGAGTTGCGGACACGCCCACCGAGCCCGAGCGCGGCGGTGAGGTGCTCGACGAGGGTGTCGAACTCCACGTGGGCACGTTCGGCGCGCGCGTGATCGTGCCCCGCCTCCGCCTCGTCGATCTCGGCCTGCAACTCCCGGATCCGCTCCTCGTACTGCCGTCGCGCGGTCGCGTCGATGACCACACCCGTCGATGCTTCGTCGGTCGTCGACCCGACGAGCTCGAGGCAGTGGACCTCGCGACCCGGCGAGGCGAGGAGCCGGCTGAGATCGACCATCCCCTTCGACGACTTCACCGTGACGCCGCGATCGGCGAACAACACCTGCCAGAAGTCACCGATGCGGGTGAACACATTGTCGTCGCGTCTGGCGTCCAGCTCCGACGGCAACTGCGGCGAGACGGGGGCGCCGTCGCGCACGGACACCAGCTCCCGCCGGGCGACGAGCACCGCCTCGCGACGCGGCAACGGTCGCCCTGGTGACGTCGCCAACGGGAGCAGCTCGTAGCCGGGACTGGCGAACATGCTGACGACGGGCAGGCTTGCCGCGGTTGCCGCGAGATCCGCCGCCGCCGGGTTGCCGGCACGGTCGAGCACCACGGCCGCGACGTGCAACACGGTCCGCAGCTCTGCCACCGCCCCCCGCGCCGTGATGTTGCCGAGCAATTCGACCAGGCGGCCGGCCGCCTCGCGGACACGGCCCAGGCCGACACTTACGACCGCAAGTGCCTGCAGGTTGGCACCGATGCACGCCGGGTAGCCGAAGCGGCGGGACGCGTCGAGGGCTTGATCGATGACAACTGCCGCGGCGGCGAGGTCGCTGCGGAGCAACGCGTATCCCTCGGTCGTGATGGCCCACGCCTCGTTGATGTCCGAGCCGCTCCGGATCGCCTCGTCGCGGGTAGTCCGGAGCGCCTTCAGCGCGGCGTCGATCTCGCCGGTCTCGGCCAGGATGTGGGCCCGGAAGACGTCGAGCTCCATCGCCAGCGGGGCGATGCGGCGCTGTCGGGCTTCGGCGGCCGCGACTTCGAACGCGTGCAGCGATGACGTCGCGTCTCCGAGCGCCCAGTGCGCTTGGCCGACGACGCGACGCAACGTGCACGGAGCGAACAGCGAGCCCTCGGCGACGGACAACGCGTGGTCCGCCAGCTCGATCGCCTCGGCGGGTCGCCCGAGCAGGTACCTGCAGGAGGCGACCGTCGCGGCGCCGTCGGCCCACAGCGACGCCTCGGGCTCGGGCCACCGCTGCAGTACCGCTTCGCCCATCACCGAGACGTCCTCGGCGTGGCCCTGTTGGACGACGCCCCAGAGCACGGACAACAGGATGAGGGCGCGGCCCGGGTCGTCGTCGTTGTCGAGACACCACCGCAGCGCGGCGGAGATGTCGTCGTACAGCGACAGCAGGGCGCCCAGGACCCCGGCGTCCCATCCACGGCGTCCCTGGGTCATCACCGCGACGACCTTGCCGATGATGTGCCCGACGAACCGGTCCCACGTCGCTCCGGTCTCGCCGCGCGCGGCGAGCTGCTCGAGCGCGTAGGTCCGCAGTGTCGCCAGCTGGTGGTACTCGCTGACGCCTACCTCGGTGTGGTCGGCGACGAGGAGCGACGCGTTGACCAGCGTCTCGATCGAACGCAGCGTCGTGGAGACGTCGTGATGGGGCTCCGACGCCACGGCGTGCGCGGCCTCGACGTCGAACCGGCCGGCGAGCACCCCGAGCCGATCGAAAAAGACCCGATCGACGTCGGTGAGCTGCTCGTACGACCATTCGATGGTCGAGCGCAGGCTGCGGTGCCGATCGGCACCGCGGAACCGTGGTCGAGAGAGAGTGTCGAGATCGCCGAGGCGGGCGAGGATCTCGGCCGGCGTCATCACTCGGGTACGGGCAGCGGCCATCTCGAGGGCGAGCGGCAATCCGTCGAGCGCTCGGCACAGCTCGGCGACGACAGGCAGCTGATCGTCGGCAATCTCGACCCCAGCGTCACGAGCGCGCTCGAGGAACAGGCGCACCGACGCCACCTGGGGGTCGACCGCGCCCGTGCCCGGCATCGTCAGCGGTCCGAGCACGACGAGCGACTCACCGGCGATGTCGAGCGGCGATCGGCTCGTCGCCAACACGGACGGCGCCGCGCACGCATCGACGAGCTGGGTGATCGCGGTCGCGGCTCCGTCGAGGACGTGCTCACAGTTGTCGACGACGAGCAGCGCCGGCTGGTCTGACGGTGAATCGAGGAGGGCCGTGAACGACGGGAAGCCGAGCTGGTCGGCGATCGCGCCGCCGACCGCGTCCGACGCCGTGACGCGAGTGAGGTCGATCAGGTGCGCGCCCAGCGGGTAGCCGCCGTCGACGGTGTCCGCGACGGCGAGCGCGAGCGAGGTCTTGCCGATGCCGCCTGGACCGACCACCGTCACGACCCGGCGCGACGCGAGCCGGTCGACCAGCGTCGTCAGCTCGTGTTCCCTGCCGATCAGTTGCATGGTGCCCTCGGTCCGGAGCTTACGGTTGGTCTCCTGGGCGAATTCACGACGTTCTCACATCGTGAGGGCATCCCTCACGCCTCCATGTCGTCACAGCGACCATCAGACGATCACACGGAGCCACCACGATGTCGACCTACCGCAACTTCCCACCGCAACTGAACGCCGACGTCTTCCTCACCGACGGCGGAATCGAGACCACGCTCATCTTCGACGACGGGCTCGAGCTCCCAGACTTCGCCGCGTTCATCCTGCTCGACGATCCCGTCGGCCGCGAGGCGCTCGTGCGCTACTTCGACAACTACGCGACGATCGCTGTGCGCGACCGCGTCGGGGTCGTCCTCGAGACCGCGACATGGCGCGC
>DASUEW010000317.1:0-3920 GCA_036274875.1 Ilumatobacteraceae bacterium | reverse complement strand
ACGCCCGAGCGGGAAGTGTTCCTCGCCCAGGCGGTGGCCGACATCCGGGCCCGGCTCAGAGAGCTGGGCATCGAGGCCGAGGTGACGGGTCGTGGGAAGCACCTCTGGAGCATCTACGAGAAGATGGTCGTGAAGGGGCGGGAGTTCGACGACATCTTCGACCTCGTCGCGGTGCGTGTCATCGTCGACTCGATCAAGGACTGCTACGCCGCGCTCGGCTGCATCCACGGTCGGTGGCGTCCTGTCGTGGGGCGCTTCAAGGACTACATCGCGATGCCGAAGTTCAACCTCTACCAGAGCCTGCACACCACGGTCATCGGACCCGCCGGCAAGCCGATCGAGGTCCAGATCCGCACCCGTGAGATGCATCAGCGAGCGGAGTGGGGCGTCGCCGCCCACTGGGCGTACAAGGACGACAGCTCGTCGGGTGACATCGACTGGTTGAACCGGATCATCGATTGGCAGGCCGAGGTCTCCGACCCGGCGCAGTTCATGCAGAACCTGAAGACCGACCTCGAGCAGGACGAGGTGTTCGTCTTCACCCCGAAGGGTCGTGTGATCACCCTGCCGATCGGGTCGACAACGGTCGACTTCGCGTACGCCGTGCACACCGAGGTCGGTCACGCCTGCATCGGCGCCAAGATCAACGGCCGGCTGGTGTCGCTCGAGAACGTGCTCCACAGTGGCGACACGTGCGAGATCTTCACGTCCAAGGTCGAGACGGCCGGTCCTTCACAGGACTGGCTCGGGTTCGTGACGTCGCAGCGGGCGCGCAACAAGATCCGTCAGTGGTTCAGCCGAGAACGCCGTCTCGACATGATCGAAGCCGGGCGCGACGAGCTCACGGACGAGTTCCGACGCGAGGGTCTCCCGGTGCAGCGGATGTGGAGCTCGCCCCAGCTCCACGACGTGATCAAGGAGCTCAGCTACAACGACCTCGAGGTGCTGCTCGCTGCGATCGGCGAACACCACGTCTCGGCGCGCAGCGTCGCCCAGAAGGTGGCCAAGGGTTTCCGTGGCGGCGACGACGAGGAACAGCTCCCGGCGACGGTCTTCGCGCCCCGCCGGCACCAGACCGCGGGCGGTCGCATCGGCGTCCACGTCGAGGGCCTCGACGACCTGCTCGTGCGACTCGCCAACTGCTGCACGCCGGTGCCGGGCGACGAGATCATCGGGTTCGTCACGCGCGGCAGGGGCGTGAGCGTGCACCGGGCCGATTGCGCCAACGCGGTGTCGCTGATGGCCGACCAGGCGACGCGCATGATCGATGTCGACTGGGACGGCGAGCAGCGCGGGTCGATCTTCCGTGCCGGTGTCGAGGTGGTGGCCCTCGACCGGTCGAGGTTGCTGCGCGACGTCGCCAACGCGCTGAGCGACCACCACGTCAACATCGTCTCGTGCGCAACCGTCACCGGCGACGACCGCGTCGCCAAGATGCGGTTCGAGTTCGAGCTCGCCAACCCAGGGCATCTCGAGGCCGTGCTCACCACGATCAAGCAGATCGACTCGGTCTACGACGTGTACCGGCTGATCCCGGGCGGCGGCGGGTGACCAGCCGATGACCAGCGGGTGAAACGGACGCAGACGGCGCGCTTCGGCCGCCGATAGCGTGGCGAGCCGTGCCGGAATTCCAGACGAGCCCGGGGATGCGCGACATCCTGCCGCCGGAATCCGCCCGGTGGCGGCGCTTCACGACGGTGTTCGCCGACCTCGTCGAGGCCGCTGGGTATGGTCAGATCATCCCGCCGTTGCTCGAGGACTTCGGCGTGTTCACGCGGATCGGCGAGGCGACCGACGTGGTCACCAAGGAGATGTACGACTTCGTCGACAAGGGCGACCGTCACGTCGCGCTCCGGCCCGAGTGGACTGCGAGCGTGTGCAGGGCGTTCGTCGAGCACCACCCGCTCACGCCGTGGAAGACCTGGTACTCGGGGCCCAACTTCAGGTACGAGAAGCCACAGCGCGGCCGGTACCGCCAGTTCGACCAGGTCGGGATCGAGGTGCTCGGCGCCGACGACCCGTATCTCGACGTCGAGGTCATCGCCCTCGGCTGGGAGTTCTTCCAACGCCTCGGTCTGCGTCGGGTCGACCTCATCGTCAACAGCCTCGGTGAGCCCGACGATCGGGCGCGATACGTCGCTGCCCTTCGCCAGCACTTCGAGGAGTCCGATCTCACGTCCGAGAGTCGCGAGACCCTGGCGAGGAACCCGTTGCGCGTCCTCGACTCCAAGCGCGAGCACGACGCCGCGGCCGTCGCCGGCGCGCCTCGCATCGCCGACTTCTACTCCGCCGCCACTGCTGAGCACTTCGCCATCGTCCAGGCCGGGCTGGCGTCGCTCGGCGTTTCGTTCACCGTCGAGCCGCGGCTCGTGCGCGGCCTCGACTACTACCGCCGCACGATCTTCGAGTACCAGGGCGGCACACTCGACTCGGCGCAGAACGCGCTGGGTGGCGGTGGGCGCTACGACGGACTCGTCGAAGATCTCGGCGGACCGTCTACGCCAGGCATCGGTTTCGCGCTCGGCGTCGACCGCACGCTGCTGGCCTGCGACGACGAGGGAGTGTTCGATGCCCCCGCCGGCGCCGTCTCCGTGTTCGTGGTCGACACCACGGGCGGCGAGCAGGCGCTGTTGATCACTGGCGAGCTGCGCGCGGCCGGAGTGTCGGCCGATCGTGCCTACGAGGGCCGCAGCATGAAGAGCCAGATGAAGGCGGCCGACCGCAGCGGCGCACAGGTCGCCGTCATCGTCGGCACTGACGAGCGCGCCGCGGGCACCGCGGTGGTCCGCCCGCTGCGTACGCCACACGACGCGCCGGACGAACGCCACGACCAGCACGTCGTGTCCCGAACCGATCTCCTCGAGTCTGTCCAGAAAGTCCTCCAATGACAATTGCGTTCCAAGGCCACGCAGGCCATTACTGGCCTCACCTCGGCTCGCGCCTCGTCGCGTGCACCGGTCACATGGTGGTCCCTGCATGAGCACGACATCGATGCGTACCCACCAGAACGGCGATCTGCGCGCCGAGCACATCGGCCAGACCGTCAACCTGTGCGGCTGGGTCGCCCGCCGCCGC
This sequence comes from Ilumatobacteraceae bacterium, assembly GCA_036274875.1. Lineage (GTDB taxonomy): Bacteria > Actinomycetota > Acidimicrobiia > Acidimicrobiales > Ilumatobacteraceae > JALOLG01. Next base: position 845 of record DASUEW010000317.1, on the reverse strand, counting down.
GAGCACGGTGAGCATCTGGCGTTCGTCGACCTGCGCGACCACACCGGCATCGTGCAGTGCGTCGTCGACAACGACGTCGACGTGCGCAGCGAGTACGTGATACGGATCACCGGCGTCGTGCGCGCCCGCCCGGAGGGCACCGTCAACGCGAACCTGCCGACCGGCGACGTCGAGGTGGGGGAGTGCCGTGTCGAGGTGCTGCGCCGCGCCGAACCTCCTCCGTTCCCGATCGACGCCAGGGCCGACGACGTCGACGAGAACGTGCGCCTCCAGTACCGCTATCTCGATCTCCGACGTGAACGGATGCAGAAGAACCTGCGGATCCGGTCGACGGTCAACTCGGCGATCCGCGTGGCGATGGAGCGCCAGGGCTTCGTCGAGGTCGAGACGCCCATGCTCGTCCCGTCGACCCCGGAGGGCGCTCGCGAGTTCCTCGTGCCGTCGCGCAAGGAGCCCGGCTCGTTCTACGCCCTGCCGCAATCGCCGCAGCTGTTCAAGCAACTGCTGATGGTCGCCGGAGTCGACCGCTACTACCAGATGGCCAGGTGCCTGCGCGACGAGGACTTGCGGGCCGACCGGCAGTACGAGTTCATGCAACTCGACATCGAGATGAGCTTCGTCAGCCAGGACGACGTCCTCGCGGCCGTCAGCGAGGCGGTGCTGTCGGCGACCGAGGCGGCGACCGGCGAGCGGCCGCCGCCCATCGAACGGATCACGTGGCGGGAGGCGATGGACCGCTTCGGCGTCGACAAGCCCGACCTGCGGTTCGGTCTCGAGCTCGTCGAGCTCACCGACGTGTTCTCCTCCACCGAGTTCAAGGCGTTCGCCGGAGTTGCCGCGATCAA
>DASUEW010000316.1:0-2994 GCA_036274875.1 Ilumatobacteraceae bacterium | reverse complement strand
TCGGACTGGTCGTGGGTGACGAACACGGCCGTGAAGCCGAGGCGGCCGTGGAGCTCGTGGATCTCGGCTCGCACCTGGTCGCGGAGACGGGCGTCGAGGTTGCTGAGCGGTTCGTCGAACAGGACGAGATCGGGTCGGGCGACGAGGCCGCGGGCGAGCGCGACGCGCTGCTGCTGGCCGCCGCTGAGCTGCGCCGGATAGCGGTCGAGCAGTACTCCGCAGTCCACGAGGGCGGCGGTCTCTTCGACCCAACGGCCCTTCAGACCCTCCTTGATCCGCCGCGCCTTGAGCGGGTAGTTGATGTTCTTGCGCACCGTCATGTGCGGCCACAGCGCGTACGACTGGAACACCATGCCGATGTTGCGCTTGTCCGGCGACAGGTTGACCCGGCGGGCGGCGTCGAACACCGTGGTCGGACCGAAGCTGATCCGGCCCGCGCTCGGTGTTTCCAGGCCGGCGAGGCATCGCAACGTCGTCGTCTTGCCGCACCCGCTCGGACCGAGGAGGACGAGGAACTCGCCCTCCTCGATCTCGAGATCGAGGTCGTCGACAGCCGTTGTCGGCGGCTTCCCGTCGAAGTGCATCGTCATCGATTGAATGCTGACGTGGGACACGTGGTCACCTCACTTCGATCAATTTTGGGCTTCGATCCGGCACTGCGCTACGGACAGTCGTTGGCGGAACTGTTGGCCGGCCTACTTGAACAGATCGTTCCACTTGGCCTGATACTCCGCCACGAATTCCTCCGTGAGAATGGTCAAGTCCTGGACACGGACCTTGTCGACGGTGGTGACGGTCCCTGCGACGTCGGGCAGTACAGAGGCTGCCTTGCGGGCGATCGCCTCCTGGCCGGGTTCGGTGATGATGAAGTTGGCCAGGACCTGGGCCGCGTTCGGGTGTGGGGCGACCTCCAGGATGGAGGTGTTGAATCGCGCCCCCCACACCTGATCGGCCAGGCCGGAGTCGACCGGAGCGCCCTGTTCCTTCTCGTCCACGAGCACCTGGACGAACGAGCCGGCGGAGATCTCGCCGGATGTGAGGGCCTGGGCCATCGGCAGCGAGCTCGGGTAGATCTTGGGCTCCTGGGCCGCGAGCTGGGTCACGAAGTCCTCGCCGTAGTTCTCCTCGAGGTACAGCCAGAAGTCGACGATCGACGGGGCCGCGGGCTCGATGACGCCGATCCGCCCACCGGCGAGCTCGGGATCGAGCAGGTCGGAGTAGTCGGTGAGCCCGGTCGGGTACTGATCGGTGTTCCAGCCGAACGTGAGCACCGCAGCCGATGACGTGAAGTAGCCGTTGTCCGAGACGTTGGCGGCCCGGTCGTAGGCCGGATCGTCGAAGGCCGGGCCCACGGGCGCAACGAACCAGCCCTCGGAACCACGTTGTTCCGACCAGGACGCACTGGCCTGGGCGATGACGTCGGCGATGCCGCTGCCGGTTTGCTGCTCGGCTTCGACCTTGGGGATCAGCGCCGAGTCGATGTCGCGGACGACCTCGAGCTCGATGCCGTACTCGTCGGAGAACCGCTGTGCCAGGTCGTTCAGCTGGTCCAGACCCTGCGAGGAGTAGAAGGTGACCTTGCCCTCCTCCTGGGCGGCGGTGACGATCGCATCCCAATCCGCTTCGCTGATCCCGGCCGGCGCCGACGTTTCAGTACCAGCGGCTTCGGTCGTCACGGCAGCCACCTCGGTCGTGTCCGTGACGGCACCTGCCGTGTCGGTGGGCGGCTCGGTCGTCGCCGCCTCCGGTTCGGTGGTATCGGCCGTGTCGGTCGAGGCCGGCGCGTCGTCAGCAGCGTCGTCGTCGCCGCAGGCGGCGGCGAGGAGCGTCAACGCCGAGAGCGCAGCGAGACCCCGGATCAGGCGTCGCGAACGAGGCTTGGATGTCATGTCGATCTCCCCTTGCGTGGAGCGGCGCACTGACGCCGGTCAGACCGGCGGCCGCTATTCATCATGAGATTAAAGCCCGATTTGAGACGTGTCAATGGGCACAGCGAATTTCTCATGAGCAATCGCCTCCAGGGCATTGCGCTCAGCGCCAGTTGTTCCTCATGATGTTGCCGTGGGAACTCTCGACGGCAAGATCGTGCTCGTGACAGGTGCTGGCCGCGGGCTCGGCGCATCCATCGCCGAACGCTGCGTGTGCGAGGGCGCCACGGTGCTGGTCGGCGACATGGCGTTCGTCGACGACACTGGCGGGGCAGGGCGACAGATCGAGCTGGATGTCACCGATCGCGAGGCGTGGTCCCGGGCGGCGGACATCGTTCGCCGCGACTACGGGCACCTCGACGTGCTCGTGAACAACGCCGGGATCCTGCGCTCCGGCTCGCTGCGCGACGTGACGGTCGACGAGTTCAGGCACACCCTCGACGTCAATGTGATCGGCCCGCTGCACGGCATCCAGACGTTCCTCGAGTTGCACGACGCCGCAGGCGGTGGCGCGGGTTCGATCGTCAACATCGCGTCCGTTCGCGGGCTCGTCGGAGGACACGGCCTGGGCTCCTACTCGGCCAGCAAGTTCGCGCTTCGCGGGCTGACCAAGGTCGCCGCGATCGAGCTCGGTCCCGTCGGCGTGCGGGTCAACGCCGTCTGCCCCGGCCCGGTGGTCACCGACATGATGATGGCTGACCAGCTCGGCCACCTCGACTGGGACGGCTACCTGGCGCAGGTTCCCGTGGGGCGGTTCGGCCGTCCCGACGACATCGCCGCGGCCGTGTGCTGGTTGGCCTCCGATGACAGCACGTTCGTGTCGGGCACCGAGATCATCGTCGACGGCGGGCTCACCGCCAGTGGCATCTCACCCCAACCTCGCGGGCCACACTGACCGCTGCGCTCACGGCATCGATGCGGGCGCTGTGGTCTCGGTCTGGGCGAGCACTCGGCGCATCGTGGCGACGACCTCGTCGGCGGTGGCGCCGGGTGTGAGGACGGCGGCGACGCCGGCGTCGAGCAGGGCGGCGATGTCGGGGTCGGGGACGATGCCGCCGACGACCAC
>DASUEW010000315.1:0-6441 GCA_036274875.1 Ilumatobacteraceae bacterium | reverse complement strand
CGGCGCTGTCGGGGTCGTCGGTCGCGGCGTTGCTGACACAGTGGCGAACATGCTGGTCGAGGAGACCGACAGCGACGCTCTGGAGCGCCTTGGTGACGGCGCTGACCTGAGTGAGGATGTCGATGCAGTACGTGTCCTCGTCGATCATCCGCTGCAGACCTCGTACCTGGCCCTCGATGCGTCGGAGGCGCTTGAGGTACGCGTCCTTGTCCATCGTGTAGCCGTGAACGGGGCGCTCGGTATCGACGGTCATGTTCCGCATCATACCAGTGGTTGCTTTATACCCCAAGGGGGTATAATGACAGAACGCTACGTTTCGGTCGACAGATCCCGTCGCCGGTCCACCTCTCCGATCAAGGAAGTCACATTCGTCATGAACACCACCACCACCCTCTTCGTTGTCGGCATGACGTGCGACCACTGTGTCGCTGCTGTGAAAGAAGAGGTGTCGAAGCTCGACGGTGTCGGCATGGTCGACGTCGACCTGGCCAGCGGTGCCGTGACGGTCCACTCCGATGGCCCCGTCGACCCTGCGGAGCTCGCGGCGGCGGTGGATGAAGCCGGGTACCGGGTCGCGACGTGAACACCGGCTCGAAGCTGGCGGCATTCGGCGTCGGTGTCGCCGCCATCTTCGGCGGCGCGATGGCGGTCGGGGCAGCGGTCGGGCCGATCGGCGTCGGCGGCGACGCGCACAGCGTCGACGTCACGGCTGCCGTGAGCGCGAGCGACATGCCTCGGGGGCTCGCGGTCTCCTCCGACGGGTTACGTCTCGTCGTCGAGTCCGACTCGGTCCCCACCGATTCAGCGTCGCGGTTCGCGTTCCGGATCGTCGACGAAAGCGGCTCACCGGTCGGCGAGTTCGACGAGCTGCACGAGCGCCGGCTTCATCTGATCGTGGTCTCCCGCAACCTCGTGGACTATTGGCATCTCCATCCCGCGCTCGACGACACAGGCGTGTGGACCGCCGACCTCCCAGCGCTGTCACCGGGCTCGTACCGGGTGTTCGCCGACTTCCAACCCGCTGGTGGCGCCAACATCACTCTGGGCACCGACATCACGGTTGCCGGAACCGTTGCACCGGTCGACCTTCCCGAGCCGTCACGGACCGACAGCGTCGACGGCTACACGGTCAGGCTCTCCGGCGACCCGAAGATCGGGCCGGCCGAGCTGTCGTTCGCCGTGGCGCTCGACGGTGAGTCGGTGCGCACGGAGCCCTACCTCGGTGCCGCCGGTCATCTCGTTGCGATCCGCCACGGCGACATGGCCTTCCTACACGTGCACCCGCACGAGGACGACACTGGCGATGCCGTCACGTTCACCGGCGAGTTCCCGACGGCTGGTACCTTCCGGCTGTTTCTCGACTTCGCCCACGATGGCGAGGTCCGCACAGCCGCCTTCACGGTCGTCGTCCCCGACGCTCCACCAACGCACGGCGACGCGTCGATGACGACCTCCTCCCACGTCGAGGGTCACTGACATGTCGACACCCACGCCACACCGCAGCGAGTCACAGATCCAGCTCGACATCGGCGGAATGACGTGCTCGTCGTGCGCGGCGCGGATCGAGAAGAAGCTGAACCGCATCGACGGCGTGACGGCGTCCGTCAACTACGCGACCGAGAAGGCGAAGATCGCGTTCGACGCCACCATCACGCCCGCCGACCTGATCGCCCAGATCGAAGCGACGGGCTACACCGCCCACGTCCCGGAAAGGATGGCAACCACGGCGTCGGGCGTGGAGCCGGGAGCGGGGGTCGCGGACGATCCGGCTCGTGCGCTTCTTCGACGGGTGGTCATCTCGGCCGCTCTCGCGTTGCCGGTGGTCGCGCTGGCGATGGTTTCGGCGCTGCAGTTCGACGGATGGCAGTGGCTCTCACTCACCCTGGCCGCACCGGTGGTGGTGTGGGGTGCATGGCCGTTCCACGCCGCCGCGTGGATGAACGCTCGTCACGGTGCCGCGACGATGGACACTCTGATCTCGGTGGGGACGATCGCCGCGTTCGGGTGGTCGCTGTACGCCTTGTTCATCGGCGACGCTGGTGATCTCTCGATGCGCCACGGCTTCTCGATCCGCCCTGAACGCGGCATGGGTGCCGGACAGATCTACCTCGAGGTCGCGGCCGGGGTGACGGTGTTCATCCTCGCCGGGCGCTACTTCGAAGCCCGTGCCAAGCGGCGATCGGGCGCGGCGCTGAAGGCTCTGCTCGAGCTCGGCGCCAAGGACGTCGCCGTGCTTCGCGACGGCGCCGAGGTCCGAGTTCCCGTCGAGGAGCTCGCGGTCGGCGACCGGTTCGTCGTGCGGCCAGGGGAGAAGGTGGCGACCGACGGTGTCGTCGAAGAGGGAGCGTCGGCGATCGACGCCTCCTTGCTCACCGGTGAGCCGGTGCCGGTCGAAGTCGCTCCCGGGTCCGTCGTGGTGGGCGCGACCGTCAATGCCGGCGGTCGTCTCGTGGTCCGCGCCACCCGTGTCGGTGCCGACACCGCGCTGGCGCAGATCGGTCGCCTGGTCGAGGAAGCGCAAACCGGCAAGGCCCAGGTGCAACGGCTGGCCGATCGCGTCTCGGCGATCTTCGTCCCGATCGTGATCGCGCTCGCGTTCGCGACGCTCGGCTTCTGGCTCACCGCCGCGGCCACCGACAGCGCGACCACCGCGTTCACCGCAGCAGTCGCGGTGCTGATCATCGCCTGCCCGTGTGCCCTCGGGTTGGCCACTCCCACCGCGTTGATGGTCGGCACCGGCCGCGGCGCGCAGCTCGGCATCTTGATCAAAGGCCCCGAGGTGCTCGAATCGACCCGCAAGGTCGACACCGTCGTGCTCGACAAGACCGGCACCGTGACGACCGGCAAGATGTCTCTCGTCGACATCGTCGTCACTGGTGACACCACCAGCGAACAGGCACTGCTCCTGGCCGGATCACTCGAGGATGCGTCCGAGCACCCGATCGCCGCCGCCATCGCGGTAGGTGCCCGCGAACGTGGAGTCGAGCTCACGACGGTCGAGTCGTTCGCCAACACCGAGGGGCTCGGAGTCCAAGGCGTCGTCGACGGCCATGCCGTCGTCGCCGGACGCGAGCGGTTCCTCGCCGACTGGTCAATCGCGCTCGACGACACGCTGCGATCGGCACGCGACGCGGCCGAGATGGCCGGGCGCACGCCGATCTACGTCGGCTGGGACGGACAAGCGCGTGCGGTGCTCGTCGTCTCCGACACGATCAAGCCCACATCGGCGCAAGCCATCACCGGGCTCCGCCAACTCGGGCTCCGTCCGGTGTTGCTCACCGGCGACAACGAACGCGCCGCCAGAGCCGTCGCCGCGCAGGTCGGAATCGACGAGGTCATCGCCGAGGTCCTCCCCGCCGACAAGGTCGACGTCGTCCGGCGCCTCCAGGCCGAAGGGCGAGTCGTGGCGATGGTCGGCGACGGCATCAACGACGCCGCCGCCCTCGCCCAGGCCGACCTCGGCCTCGCCATGGGAACCGGCACCGACGTCGCGATCGAAGCCAGCGACCTCACACTCGTGCGTGGCGACCTGCGTGCCGCGGTCGACGCCATCCGGCTCTCGCGGCGAACCCTCGCGACCATCAAAGGCAACCTGTTCTGGGCCTTCGCGTACAACGTCGCCGCCCTCCCGATTGCCGCAGCAGGACTCCTCAATCCGATGCTCGCCGGCCTGGCGATGGCGTTCTCCAGCGTGTTCGTCGTCTCCAACAGCCTCCGGCTCCGGCGCTTCAGACCGCAGTCGATCGCATCCAACTGACCGCCCTGATCTCGGTCACCACCGGTTGCTGACGGGCGCACCATGCGTACAGCGCGTCGTACACGAACGTCGCCCGTTCCAACAGGCGGTGGTCGTCCGCCTCCACGTCCAGCCCCCCGACGCCGATGGCCAACAGACCCGGGCCGATGGGGTCGCTCTGAACGTCGTCGGTGATGTCGGCCGCGTGCACGATGGCGGCCAGCCGCGTCAGTGCCGGGTCACGTCCGAGGCCGTACTCGTCGATGAGCACCTCGAACGTGCAGCGCCCGCCGTCATGGTCGTAGCGCGCGCCCGGCGCGTCGAAGCTGTGCGCGTTCTCGGCTGCGGCGACGGCGAGAACGTGATCCGCCGGTACGTAGAGGATCTCGGCGTCGGGGTCGATGAAGCGACGTATCAACCACGGGCACGCGATCCGATCGGTCTTGGGACGAGCGCGCGTCACCCATTTCATGCGTTCGTCATCCCGGTCGGTCGCCGCGCAGGCGCTGACGGCGGTACTCGTACAGGCCGTCGAAGATGACGGCGCTGAGCTCGAGGACCCGTGCGTCGTCGGCAACGAGGGTCAGACCTCGGCAGATCGTGTCGAGGCCCGCCGCGTCGGGTTCGTCGTAGTGCTCGTCATGGAGATCGGCCTCGTGCACGACGCGGGCCAACTCCCACAGCACCGGGTCGTTGAGGGCGTGGTGTCGAAGGATCGTCTCGAAGCTGCAGTCCCCGTTGCGGTGTGACAGCTCGACGCCGCGCATGTCGAACGCGGTCGCGTCAGCCGGCACGTCGGCCGGGTCGTCGACGAACACGAACTCGGCGGTCGGGTCGACGAAGCGGCGCAGGAGCCACGCACTCGCCGCCCGATCCACGTGGCAACCGGCGCGGGTGGCCCACCTCATGGGCGCGCTGCCTCCGCTGCAGGGTGGTCGGCTGCTGCACCGAGCCGCTCGATCGCGCGCCGCGCCATCTCGTGCTCCTTCGGCGAGAAGTGGTCGCGGCGCTCGATTCGGTGCAGCTCGCGCCGGAGCCGCTCGACGGTGCGCCGCGATACGTCCGCAGCCGAATCGCTCGCTTCGTCGATCAACGCCCTGTACTCCTCGGCGGTCGACGCTGTCATGCGTTCTCGCAGCAGTTGCTCCTGCGCCTTCGAGCCCGGTGTGGCACGCCAGGTCCACGCTTCTCCGCCTGCCTCGGCCACTTCTTCGGCGATCCAGTCGAGCGCCTCGACCGAGCTGGCGTCGGCCGGGAGGGCCACCAGCCCGTCGACGAGCTGAAGTGCTCCGAGACGGCGCAGCTTGCGCCACACCGAGATCCGCGGTGTCGACGGTTCGCGGGGAAGTCGGTAGGCGAGGAGCACCCACTCCGGTGTCGGCACGCACTCACCTTACGACAATGTAACCGTGGTTGCAAACATCTCTGAGATCCGACACAATACTGCAACCACGGTTACATAGTCGTGAGTCACGCGCGGAGTCAGCAGCAGGGAGGCAGGCGAATGAGTTGTCAGAAGATCCACGATGGGTGGTGGCCCGCATGAGTCCCGGCGTGTCGTTGCTCGTGATGTCGAGCCTGTTCCTCACGGTTGCTGCGTTCGAACGGATCCCGTCCTGGCGGTTCGCTCCGGCGCGCCTCTTCCGGCCGTACCTGGCCACCGACGTCGCCTGGTATCTCGTCGCCACCGCGGCGTCGGTCATCTCGACGCTCGCGTTCCGTCCGCAGCTCGAGAGACTCGCGATACCGGGTGTTGCCGACACCGTCGGCAACCTGAGCATCCTTGTTCGCGTCGGTGTCGCCATCGTCGTCTACGACCTCGTGTCCACCGCCATCCACGCCGCGATGCACGGATCCGATGCGTTGTGGTCGGTCCACAAGGTCCACCATTCAAGTCTGCGTCTCGACTGGCTCGCCACGACGCGAGCACACATGTTCGAGAATCTGATTCGCCAAGTCCCCGCCCAGGCGACTCTCTTTGCTCTCGGGATGCGAGGAACGACGGTGGTGACCGCGTTGGTCGTGTTCGCCTCGTTCGCGCTCCTCGGTCACAGCAACCTGCGCGTCGGTGGTCGTTGGATCGAGCTCGTGTTCGTGACGCCACGCCTGCACCGGCTGCATCACCTTCCCGCCACGACCCGGAACAACTTCGGAACGATCCTCACGATCTGGGATCGACTCCACGGGCGTTTCGTGGCGAGGGACGCAGCCCCGCAGGAGCGAACCGGTGTGCCAGGAGAGATCGACGAGTACCCGCAGCGCTTCGCTGCCGCGCTCCGTCAACCGATGCGAGAAGCCCGGGCTCGGCGCGCGGCTCGTCCGGACATCGCGGCTGCCAGCCGCTGAACGGCTGTCGCCGGCGAACGTGCGAGCCGATCGTCGGTGCGGTCGTTGCATGCCGGACCGGATGGCGGGCCCACAAGCGTTTCTTATCAACGGCGGGTAGACGTTGGTCGTGTACTCACGTCGGACCCTCATGCGTGCAGTGGGCGGTGCCGCGCTCGGCGGGCTGCTCAACGCGTGTCGGAGTGCGCCGTCCAGCACGTCGTTGATCGAGTCGACGACGCTAGGAACCACCACGGCGACCGTTGCCGAGCCCGCCTCCACGCCGGAACCGAGCGGGAGGTCCTCCCCGTCACCGCCATCGTCCCCGCCGTCGCCGTCGCCGTCGTCCCCGCCTGCGTCGTCATCGCCGTCGCCGTCCT
>DASUEW010000314.1:0-7009 GCA_036274875.1 Ilumatobacteraceae bacterium | reverse complement strand
AGCATCGGGCCCGCTTCAGCTGGTCGGGGATCGTCGCCCCGATCATCGGCTTCGGCGTGTTCATCGGCCTCTGGTACCTGATGCACTACTGGGCGCTGGAGGCGTTGTTCGACAAGCCGAGCTTTTTGATCACCGAGCCGCACCGCGTCGTGCAGGACTCCTACCTCGAGGCGATCCCGCGCGAGCAGATGTTGCGAGGACTCGGCTGGACGGCGTTCGTGGCGCTCACCGGTCTGTGCATCTCGATCTTGCTGGGCATGCTCCTGGCGGTCGTGATGGCTCAGGCGACCTGGGTCGAGCGGTCGTTCTGGCCGTACCTGATCGCTGCCCAGGCGGTGCCGATCCTGGCGATCGTGCCGATCATCGGGGTGATCTTCGGGTTCGGGTTCAGCTCGCGCATCCTCGTCTGCGTCATCATCTCGATCTTCCCGATCGTGTCGAACACGCTGTTCGGGCTGCTGTCGGCCGAGCGCAGCCAGCACGATCTCTTCACCCTGCACGACGCGTCGCGCCGCACCCGGTTGCGCAAGTTGCAGCTCCCGGCTGCGCTGCCGGCGATCTTCACCGGGTTCCGCATCGCCGCCGGCTTGTCGGTGATCGGCGCCGTCGTCGGCGAGCTGTTCTTCCGACGCGGCAGCAAGGGCATCGGGATCCTGATGGACCAGTACCGCTCGCGCAACCTCTACGCGCTCACGTACGGCGCCCTCGTGCTGTCGTCGCTTCTCGGCATCGCCGTGTTTATCTTCTTCGGATGGCTCGGTCACGCGGTCGTCGGGCGCTGGCACGAGTCGACCCGCAAGAGCATCGGATAGCCACCGCGCCCAACGTTTCCGCCACCGCCCACCGAACGTTCCACGAAACCCACCTTTCCATCATCCACCGACACCCAGAGCGAGCCCCGGCTCCACACCGCAGCGTGAACTGCACAACGAACAGGAGACACCACATGAAGACCCGCCGCAGCACCCGCCTGCTGGCCCTGCCCATCGCCGCAGCGATGGTGCTGGCCGCATGCGGCGACGACGACGAGGACGCCACGACCGGCACTGATGCCACCGAGGAGACCTCAGCCGACACCGAACCGGCCGATACCGAACCAGCGAGCACGGAGCCGGCCGACACCGAGCCGCCGAGCACCGAGCCGGCCGGCACGGAGCCGAGCGGCACCGAGCCCACCGACGACTCCGGCGGCGTGCTCGCCGGGATCTGTCCCGACGTCGTGACGATTCAGACCGACTGGAACCCGGAAGCCGAGCACGGGTGGATCTACGAGATGATCGGCGACGACCCGACGATCGACAAGGACGGCGTCCTCGTGCGCGGTCCCCTCGTCGCCAGCGGCGTCGACACCGGCGTCGAGATCGAGATCCGTTCCGGTGGTCCGGCGATCGGCTTCCAGACCGTCACGTCGCAGTTGTACGCCGACGAGGACATCCTGCTCGGCTACGTCTACACCGACGAGGGCATCCAGAACTCGGTCGAGTTTCCGACGGTCGCCGTCATGGCCGGCATGGAGAAGAACCCGCAGATGATCATGTGGGACCCGGCCACGTACCCCGACGTCGAGACGATCGCCGATATCGGTGAGGCCGGCATCCTCGTGCGCTACTTCGGCGGGGCGGCGTACATGGACTACTTCACCCAGACCGGGATCCTGAACACGGACCAGGTCGACGGTTCGTACGACGGCACGCCGGCGCTGTTCGTCGCCGACCAGGGCGCCTCGGCGCAGCAGGGCTTCGGCTCCGCCGAGCCGTACATCTACGAGAACGAGGTCGAAGACTGGGCCAAGCCGATCGCCTACGCGTACATCAACGACGCCGGATGGGAGAACTACGCCGAGTCGATCGCGATCAAGGCCGACCGTCTCGAAGAGAACCGCGAATGCCTCACCGCACTCGTGCCGATCATCCAGCAGTCGACCGTCGACTACGTCAACGACCCGGCCGAGACCAACGCGTTGATCCTGGACGCCGTCGAGACGTTCGACAACGGCTGGGTGTACACGCAGGGTGTCGCCGACTATGCCGTCGAGACGATGCTGGCCGATGGTCTGCTCTCGAACGGCCCTGACGACACGATCGGCAACTTCGACCTCGATCGCGTCAACACCCTCATCGAAAAGGCCATCCCCGTCTACGCGGCGCTCGGCCAGCCACCGGCGGAGGGCCTCACCGCCGAGGATGTCGTGACGAACGAGTTCATCGATCCCAGCATCGGCTTGTAACGACTGTTCGGAGGGGGCGCCGGACGACCGGCGCCCCCTCTCGTGCTACTACTTGCCGAGGTCGAACTCCTTGATCTCGGCGAGTGCCGCACAGAACGCGTCGACCGCGCCATCGAACAGCTGCTTGCCGCGCTCGACCGTGGCCACGGTCGGGTCGCCGATGTGGCCATCGGGACCGAAGTCGTTCGACAGCCATCCGAAACCGACCGGGCCGCCGAAGCGCACGTAGCTGTTGCCGGCCAGCCAATCAGGCACGTTGCGCGTGGTGAGCGACATGTCGACGGTCTCCGGGGCCAGGTGCAGCATCAGCGACGTCTCGTCGGTGCCGCCGTGGATGCCCATGCCCAACTCCTCGGGAGGTGAGGCGCCACCTTGGTCAGGTGGCAGCCCAGGATGGGCGAGGAACGTCATCAGGCCGTGGTGGAGGCGCAACTCACGGTTCGCGACACCGACGAGCGCCGAGTTGCCGCCGTGCCCGTTGAGGAACACCAGCTTGCGGGCGGCCGTCGTGGCGATGCAGCGTCCGAGGTCGTCGAGCACGGCGAGCAGCGTCGACGCAGACAGCCAGATCGTGCCCGCCGACCAGGCGTGCTCGTTCGACTTCGTGTACGCGAGCGCCGGCAGCAGCCACGCGTCGAGCTCTTCGCCGACGCGCTCGACGGCTGCCTCGGCCACCCGCTCGGCGATCACCAGATCGGTGTTGAACGGCAGGTGCGGTCCGTGCTGCTCGAACGCGCCGAGGGGCTGCACCACGATGCTGTCGGGAGTGAGTGCGGCTGCGAGTTGGGGTGCGCGGAGCTCACCGAGGTGTCGCGTCATCGGCATCACGTACGAACGCTACCGGTGGGCGACAACGCAGATCGTGTTCCGCGTCCACGTCGTGTGGGAGGAGCTGACCGGACCTCGTGCTCGAACACCTGTCCCGGCGGTAGGATTGTCAGGACCGTGCTCGCAGCGTCATTGAAACTCGGCAGGATCGCCGGAATCTCGGTCAACCTGCACTGGAGCGTCGCTCTGATCGCGCTCGTACTCGGAGGCGGCCTGGCCCCGCCGCTGGGGTTGGCGGCTGCCGCGGCGGGCATCGTGCTGTTCCTCGGATCGATCCTCGGACACGAGCTCTCGCACGCACTCGTCGCACGTCGCTTCGGCGTCGGGACCAGATCGATCGAGCTCTGGGCGCTCGGTGGGATGGCCCGCCTCGACCGTGAGTCGCCGTCACCGAAGGCCGAGGGCTGGATCGCCGCGGCCGGTCCGCTGGCGAGCATCGCCATCGCCGCCGCATCGCTCGGCGCGTGGTTCGCCCTCGACTCGACGGGCGCGGTCCCGACCGTCGCCGCCGTGCTCGGCTGGTTGGGCTTCATCAACCTCGCCCTCGCCGTCTTCAACCTGATGCCGGGCGCCCCGCTCGACGGCGGTCGGATCGTCAAGGCCGTCCGGTGGCGCATCCATGGCGACCGTCATCGCGCTACGCGCGACGCGGCGCGCGCCGGAACGTTCCTCGGCTGGGCGATCGCCGGCGCCGGGTTGTGGGTGATGCTGTCGGGCGGCTCCGGGTTCTTCCTGCTCGTCACCGGCGCCTTCATCGCCGTCAACGCCAAGTCGGAGATGATGTCGGCGTACATCGCCGAACGGCTCGACGGCGTCAAGGTGCGCGACCTCACCTGGTTCGGGATCGCATCGGCGGGCGACGACATGGATGCCGACACCATGCTGTGGCAACGTCAACGACTCGGTCTCGCCGGAGCCGTCGCGATCTCGGGCCCGGACGGCCAACTCGACGGGCTCGTGCTCGAGGACCAGATGTGGGCGGTGCCGGCCGATCAACGACCGTGGGTGATGCTCACGCAGCTGATGGTGCCGTTCGACCGACTGGCCCAGGCCGACCCCGACGAGGATCTGGCCAGCGTCCTCCCGCGGCTCAACCCGCGTCGCCCGGTCGTGACGGTGTGGCGCGACGGCAAGCTCCTCGGCGTCGTACCGCCGGCGAGATTGCGCGAGCGAATCCTCGCCAACCCGTGATCAGGCCCAACAATCAGGCATCGCGCACCGACCACTCGCGCTTGGTGACCGGCGGCTGATCGCTCCACGGGAAGTTGATCCACATGTCGGTGCGCTTCCACACATAGTCGCACTTCACGACCGAGTGAGACTTCTCGTACAAGACCGCGGTGCGCACCTCGCCGACCTTGCCTTCGCAGAACTGCTCGACGCTCTTCAGGGTGTGACCGGTGTCGGCGACGTCGTCGGCGATCAGGATCTTGGCGTTGTGCAGATCGACGAAATCGGGCGCCGGCGGCAGGATCCGTGGCACCTCGAGGCGCTCGTCGACACCCGTGTAGAACTCGACGTTCATCGTGTAGGTGTTCTTGACCGACATCGCGTAGCCGAGCGCGCCACCGATCAAGAGACCGCCGCGAGCGATCGACAGGATCATGTCGGGCTCGTATCCGTCGTCGGCGACCGCCTGTGCCAACGCGCGCGATGCCTTGCCGAAGTCCTCCCACGTCATGATCTCGCGCTCGCTCGACATCGGACCGAATCTATCCGTGGTCGCGAACTGTCTGCTTCAGACGCAGCCCCTGCTTCATCTCACGCAGACAGAATGGGGGTTAGAGGGCGATGTCAGCGGGGCGGACGGGGACTCTGGTGAGGGGCTTGCCGACGCCGTCGATCTGGCGCAGCGCGTCGCGGATGGCGGCGACGATCGCCGGGGTGGCCGCGATGCACGGCGGTTCGCCGACGCCCTTGGCGCCGAGCGGGGCCTGCGGATCGGGTTCCTCGACCAGGGTGGCGACGACCGACGGCATGTCGAGCATCGTCGGGAGCAGGTAGTCGGTGAAGCTGGCGTTGCGGATCCGGCCGTCGATCTGGACGATCTCCTCCATCACCGCCAGGCCGAGGCCCTGGGCGATGCCGCCTTCGATCTGGCCGAGCACCGACAACGGGTTGAGGGCACGGCCTACGTCCTGGGCCGTGGCGACCTGGATCACCTTGACCAGTCCGAGCTCCGGATCGACATCCACGACGGCCCGCTGGGCGACGAAGGCGAACGCGACATGGCAGTTGCCATGGCCGTTCTCGTCGAGGTCCTCGGTCGGGCGGTGGCGGTACTCGACCGTCTCGTCGATGTCGATGCCGGCCGACGCCTCGGCGACGGGCACCCGCAGCACCGACTGGCCCGGCTCAGGGAACGTGTCGACGACGTCGGTTCCCTCGATCGCCAACTGCAGCGGGTCGATGTCGTGCATCAGCCCGACGCGTTCGAACAACCGCTCGCGTACGGCGCGGCAGGCGGCGTCGATCGCACCCCCACCCATCCACGTCTGGCGCGAGGCCGACGTCGAGCCGGCGGAGCCGATGGCAGTGTCGATCGTGTCGATCGCGACAGCGTCGACGCCGAGGATCGTCCGCGCGATCTGACTTGCGATCGTGACGAAGCCCTGACCGACCTCGACCGCCGCGAACTTGATCGTCGCCCGACCGTCGGCCAGGCGGCACCGGGCCGTCGAGTAGTCGTCGAATCCCTCGGAGTACATGAGGTTCTTCATCGCCACGCCCCATCCGATGCCGCGCCGGATGTGGCCGCTGTCAGCGGTCCGGCCCGCACCACCGGGGAGCCGCATCACGTCTCCGTCGCGGCCGCCGATCGGCTCGTCGGGCAGCGGGAGCTCGGCGGTCTCGCGGATGCAGCGCTCGACCGGGGCAACGCTCTCGAGCACCTGGCCCGTGATCAGGACATCGCCGGTGCGGATCGCGTTGCGCAGCCGGATCTCGACCGGATCGAGGCCGCTCGCCTCGGCGAGCCGGTCGAGTTGGCTCTCGTGCGCAAAGCACGCCTGAACGACGCCGAACCCGCGCATCGCTCCGCACGGGAGGTGGTTCGTGCGCGCCGCCCAGCCGTCGACGACCGCGTTGGGACAGCGGTAAGGACCCTGGGTGTGGGTGATCGCGTTGAGCAGCACAGCTGACGAGGTCGACGCGTAGGCCCCGCCATCGAGCACGTACCGAGCCTCGACCTTGACGATCTCACCGTCGGCGGTGGCGTGGTGTCGCATCCACACAGTCGACGGGTGGCGGTGCACGTGACCGAGGAAGCTCTCGGAGCGGCTGTACTGCATCCGCACCGGACGTGACAGGCGCAGCGCCAGCAGGCACGTGTGCACCTGCAACGAGATGTCCTCACGCGCCCCGAACGCCCCGCCGACGCCGCCGAGCACGAGCCGGACCTGTTCCTCCGGCAGACCGAGGCAGGCCGCGATCTGCTTGCGATCCTCGTGCAACCACTGCGTGGCGATGTGGAGCTCGACCCCGCCGCCGCCCGGATCGGGGATCGCGAGCGCGGCCTCGAGCCCGAGGAACGCCTGGTCCTGCATGCTGGTCTCGTAGGTGCCCTCGACGACGATCGGACCCGTCGCGTCGACGTCGCCGGTGACGATGCGCTGGTGCCGAAGGACGTTGCCGTCAGGATGGATCGGGTCGCGCGTGCCGGCGATCGCCGCCTCCGGGTCGAGCAACGGTTCGAGCACCTCGTACTCGACGACGATCGCGGCCAGCGCCCTCCGGCACGTTTCGGGATGGTCGGCGGCAACGGCCGCAACGGGCTCGCCGACGTATCGCACGTGGCCGCTGGCGAACACCGGCTGGTCCTGGCTGATCAGGCCGTAGGTGAGCTTGCCTGGCACGTCGTCGGCGGTGATGACCGCCTCGACCCCGCTGATCCGCCACGCCGGCCCGACGTCGATGCTCACGATCCGGGCGTACGGATGGGGCGATCGCAGCGTC